>UQMR01000017.1 GCA_900542255.1 uncultured Porphyromonadaceae bacterium | reverse complement strand
CCTTCATCTTTCTTGTCGCCGCTTTCGTCCTTAGCGGGCTCTTCGGCTATGGCTACAAAGTTCTCGGTACTGGTAGTGGCTGTATCTATCAAAGCGATTGCTATCTCCGTCGATTCAGGCACTGTATCCTTGTTTATAGGCTCCTCACTGAGAGATGCAGCATACAACGAACAAACACCAGTCGATAACATCATAGCACATACTGTCAAACTTAACTTTTTCATAATCTTTCCTTTTTTTATACCAAATAAATCTTTTTTCCTTCGAAAGCTTCTTTTTCAGAAGCGTCTTCACTTATCAAAAAGACAAAGAGTGTACCAAAACGGAAAGAAATTTTATATTTCGCTCATTTACAATGTATTGCAAATTTAATAAAAAGAACAACGAGTGGCAATTTGTGGGGAATCGGCATACACAGTGTGGAAATATTCCCCGAAAGGTATATACACAATACACTATCGGCAACACCAAACAGGGGAAATCTTCTTGCGTCAACAACCTGTCGGAATAGAACTCAGTGTCATAACATCCGGATATGACGGCACACTATCGCTCTTCTCCGGAGCGTAAAACCGTCACTCTATTACAAACCGTAAAGTTTCATCTTGTTATATAGCGTCTTACGGTCTATCTGCAACAACTCGGCAGCCTTGCTTTTATTATTTCCGGTAACGCGCAGTGCCTCTATAATGCGTTGACGCTCGTCGTCGCTATCGCGCAAAGGGGTTACAGAGATGGGGGCGGCAACAGCGGCATTGACCTCTATATCGAGCTCTCGCGGCGCTATATAACGTCCTTGTGCCAAAAGCACTGCACGCTTCACTACATTGGCCATCTGTCTCAGATTACCCGGCCAAGTATATTGCCTTATCAGCTGCACAGCCTCCGGAGAGAAGCCTATAATATCCCGACCCAACTCCTTATTGGCTTTATCAAGGAAGAAATCGGCAAAATAGATTATGTCATCCTCCCGCTCGCACAACAGCGGCATCTTGATAGAGAACTCATTGATACGATGATACAAATCTTCCCTGAAACGCCCCTCCTTGATAGCTGCACGCAAATCTTCATTAGTGGCCGCTACCAAACGCACATCGACCGCAATCTCGCTGTTAGAACCTATGGGACGAACCTTCCGCTCCTGCAAAACACGCAACAACTGCACCTGTACATCGTAACTGAGGTTGCCTATTTCGTCAAGAAAAATCGTACCTCCGTTGGCCGCTACAAAGGCACCTGTCTTATCTTCTATCGCTCCGGTAAACGAGCCTTTCTTATGACCGAAAAACTCAGAGGCGGCAAGGTCTTTCATAATCACACCGCAATCGACGGCAATAAAAGGGGCTGCCGAGCGATTACTCAGCTCATGAATGCGGCGTGCCACATACTCTTTTCCCGTACCGCTGGCGCCATTTATCAATACCGACATATTGGTGGGAGCCACCAGCCGCACATAGTTATAGAGTTGCCGGGCCGCCTCACTCTCACCTTCGAGATACTCGGGCGACTCGGAGTCTTGCGGTTGCATACTACTTTCGCCGGCAACAGACTTGTTTTGAGATCCGACAGCAACGGCTGCTGCCAGCGCCTCGTTTATCTTCTGCAACAACATATCGGGATTGACAGGCTTCGACACATAGTCACATGCTCCCAGTTTCATAGACTGCACGGCCGATTGTATATCGGCATAGTGCGTCATCATAATAAGAGGCAGGGCGCAACCTTGCTGGTGCATCCACTCCAACACCTCCACACCCTCGCCATCGGGCAAACGCAAGTCGCACAAAACGAGGTCGAAAACGCCTTTCGAGAGAATCTTCTTGGATTGCAACAGCGTGCTGACTACCGCAACATCGAATCCTTTTTTCTCTAACCAAGTGCGCAACATCAATGAAAATGTAGCATCATCTTCTATTATCAACAGTCTCTTGCGTGTCATCATCTCTCATCTTTTTTCTCTTGTAAAAGCTCTTGCAGGGCGGCTACTATCGCCTCCGCCTCTTGTATCACCTTCTCGGCCGCAGGCCGGGGCACTTCGTCACCGACAGGATGCTCTATCTTTCTCAGCAGAGGCAATTTGTCTTCTACACCCAGCATGGTAAACAACGGCACCCACTTATGTGCTACGCGCGAAAGCCGCTCGGGGTCACCCGCTATAAAAGCAGCGTTCATCTCGGCAATCTGCCCCTGCAACTCGTCACGACATGTAATCAAGATATTGCGGCAAGCGGTATCGTCTCCTGCGGCAAACGCCGTAAGGGCATCGAAGTGATACCCCGAAACCTCATCGGCCGGCTGCACCACCGGCTCCGTCACTTCCGGGAGAGGCGGCGCTACCTCGCCCCGCTGTGTCACACTCGACAGAACCGAGCACAACTCTTGCTGCGAGAAGGGCTTGGCAAGCATAGCGGCAAAGCCATGCTTACGCAGCATGTCCATATCCATATCGCTCCGCGCCGAAACGGCAACGACCGGCACCCGGCGCATTCGCCCGTCGGATTCGGCCCGCAAACGACGCATCAATTCAAAACCGTCTGCCTCGGGCATCTGTATATCGGTAAAAAAGAGGTCGCACGGCTCATGGCGCAGGTATGATATGGCATCCTCTACATGGCTGCAACTCGCCACCTGCACACCCAGCAGCTCCAACTGTCCCTCGAACATGGCCAGTTGCAGGTTATCGTCATCGAGCAACAAAGCCCTCAGCCCGGCAAACGGCACGGCAGGCTCATCTTCGTTCTCTCCGGCAGAGGGTTCTACCGGCACCCGTATCGAGAAGGTACTGCCCTGTCCCGGCTCGCTGCTCACCTCGATGGTGCCGCCCAACAACACCACCAATTTGCGCGTGATAGAGAGACCCAAACCGAAGCCCTCTTTCCCTTGCGCCGCCGAAAGACGGGTAAACTCTCCAAAAATCCGCTCCACATCCTCCTCATCCATGCCACAGCCGGTATCGGAAACCGAAAACGCCACCTCCCGGTCGCTTACAGCATACCGCAAAACGACAGCTCCCGAGTCAGTAAATTTCACTGCGTTAGACAAGAGGTTATCTACGATTTGGCGCAGTTTGATGGGGTCGCCCACACACAGCCGGCCGCTATCCTCCACTCCCACGACATGCAGCTTCACCCCTTTTGCCTCGGCAACCGGACGGAAGGTAAGCGCCTCCTTCTCAAACAGGGCGTCGGGATTGAAAGCTACGCGTGTCACCGACATCTTATCCGAATCGAGACGATAAAAATCGAGCAGGCTATTGACCAACTCCAACAAATGCTCCGACGAATCGCGCATATTGTCGAGATAAAATTGCTGCCGTTCGCCTTGCACAAGCCGCCTCAGCAGGGAGATATATCCGATAATAGAGCCTAACGGGGCTTTGAAATCGTGTGTTATGGCAAGCATCATCTTCTCGCGGGCATCGAGCAAGGCCGTTGTCTTGCGATTGGCCTCTTCCAACTCGCTTTTGTATAGATTATTACGATTCAGTATAAGCCATATTCCGGCACCAAAAGCAAATGCAATGAATATGGCAATAAGGGCTACCCAGAAGATTGTATTAAGGGTTTCACGGCGCACTTGCTCGTTGTTCATGCTGCGATGCACGATAAGCGATGCCAGCTCCTGCTCATACTCATATACCAACCGGTTTATCTGCATAGACAAGAGGCGATTATCTTGTTCGAGGCGCATACGGTGCCATGCCAGGACATTCTGCACCGAGTCGCGCGTCTCGGCATACCCGGCCTCTATGCTGCGCAACCTCGACGCCAACGAATCGCCATAGACCGACAATTCGGCATTGGCATGCTGCAAGCTGTCATACTCCTGCCGATACCTGCCTCCCGAAAAGACTCTTGCCAATTTGCTCCAAAAGCCCTTTTTCTGGTCGGCCACCATCATAGAGTCGCTACGCGCCATAAGGCGATACTGCTCGCTGCGCACGGCAAGCAACGTATCCTGATGCGCCAGCATGGCCACCAACTGGGCATCTTTGCGGGCACTCTCCGACGCTGCCGCCTTGATAAAACGCCTCATATTGCCCACCTTTTCGAGTAACAAGATATGGATGCTATCGGCACGCAATACCAGCGAAGAGTCCGACCCAAGAGTTTTCAACGAGTCTACCGCCGCAAGCGCCTCATCCACGGCCGTCGTGTATGCCACATAATCAGAAGTTTTCGTAAAGTCGATGGTTTGCCCCATCGTCTCTACCTTGTAGAGAGCCGTAAAAGCCTCATTGGTACGCAACCGCTTCTCATATAGCTCCATCTCTAAGTTATCGAGAGCCGAGAGTTGCGACATCTTGTTCAGGACAAGCCACAACGACACAAGCAGCAACGCCGTCAAGACGACATAGCCTCCTATAACCGTATATTTTACCGATTTATAATATCGCCGCATAATTACATACTCACCGATACGCCGCCCCGGCAAAGCCACGGCACCTCTCTACGCCTTACACCCGCAGGTGTCCGAGGAGAAGACAAAGAGAATCGCGCCATTTGCCGCACCGGAGTATCATTCTCTCTGGTACAAATATACACGAAAAGATATTATTCTCTCCGTAACATACCTCTCCGATGGCACAAAAGAAATAATCGTTAACGATACCGACTGAAAAATAAAGTATTTTAATAAGACGCCCTCCATTACCTCCAAAATCGCGGCCGGCCCCTTATGCCGGGAGTGTCACGCCACGCCATATTTTCACGGCTTTTTCCTGAACCATTTCCACAATCGGTACAAAATACCTACCTTTGTATGGTAAGAAATAAAAAGAGAAAGTGGGGAAACAGATTGTAGAAACACCGCTCATGAAGCAATACATCGAGATGAAAGCAAAACATCCCGATGCTATCTTGCTTTTCCGTGTAGGCGACTTTTACGAGACTTTCTCGGATGATGCCATAACGGCATCGGAAATCTTAGGCATCACTCTCACACGACGTGCCAACGGAGCCGCCCAATACGTGGAACTGGCCGGATTCCCGCACCACGCTCTCGACACCTACCTGCCCAAACTGGTACGCGCCGGGAAACGGGTCGCCATCTGCGAACAGCTCGAAGACCCCAAGCTGACCAAGAAACTGGTGAAACGCGGCATCACAGAACTGGTAACTCCGGGCGTCTCTATCAATGACAATATCCTCAACCATCGCGAAAACAACTTCCTTGCAAGCATCCACATCGATAAAAGCAGCTACGGCATAGCTTTCCTCGACATATCTACCGGCGAGTATCTTGCCGCCGAAGGCTCACCCGATTATGTAGAGAAGTTGCTCAATAACTTTGCCCCCAAAGAGGTACTCTTCGAGAAATCGAAGAAGAAAATCTTCGAAGAGCGTTTCGGGTCGCGATATTTCACCTACGAGATGGACGACTGGATATATACCGAGGATGCCGCCACCGACAAGCTGTTGCATCACTTCGGCACGCACAACCTCAAAGGATTCGGGCTGCACAACCTGCACAACGCCATTACAGCGGCAGGAGCCATCCTCTACTATCTGGATATCACGCAACATACACACATAGACCATATCACCTCGCTGGCGCGCATCGACGAAGAGAAATATGTCCGGTTAGACAAGTCAACGATACACAGCCTCGAACTGATAGATACCATCAACGAAGGCGGCAAGAGCCTGTTGGATGTGATAGACCACACCATCACCCCCATGGGGGCACGGATGCTGCGCCGATGGATGGTATTCCCGCTCAAAGACGTAGCCCCTATCAACGAACGGCTCGACGGTGTAGAATATTTCTTTAAGCACCCCGAGGTAGAAGAGGCAATACGCCCGCAGCTAAGTTTGGTGGGCGACATGGAGCGCATCATTTCGAAAGTGGCCGTAGGACGTATTACGCCGCGCGAAATGGTACAGCTGCGCGTAGCCTTGTCGGCAACGGCCCCCATCAAAGAGTTGTGCTCGGCAGCCGAGGGTTGCGCCATATTGCGACAAATAGGCGAACTGCTCAACCCCTGCGAACTCATCTGCCAACGCATCGCCCGGGAACTGAACCCCGACGCGCCTTCGCTCATCAACAAGGGCGACATCATCAACCGCGGCGTCAACGAAGAACTCGACAACCTGCGCGACATCGCCTATTCGGGCAAAGACTACCTGCTGAAAATACAACAGCGCGAGTCAGAGAGGACAGGTATTCCGAGCCTGAAAATCAGCTACAACAATGTCTTCGGCTATTATATAGAGGTGCGCAACACGCACAAAGAGAAAGTCCCTGCCGAATGGATACGCAAACAGACTCTCGTCAACGCCGAACGCTACATCACACAAGAGCTGAAAGAGTATGAGGAGAAGATATTGGGAGCAGAAGAGCGCATCCTCGCTCTGGAAACACGCATATTCAACGACCTGGTACTCTCGCTCGGCGAGCATATTGCAGCCATACAACTCGACGCCAACCTCATCGCGCGCCTCGACTGTCTCCTCTCTTTCGTAAAAACAGCCCGCGAGAACCGGTATGTACGCCCCGAGGTAAACGAGTCGCTCGACATCGCCATTACCGAAGGGAGACACCCGGTCATAGAGAAACAACTCCCGGCCGGCGAAAGCTACATTGCCAACAGCCTGTCGATAGGCAACAACTCGCAACAGATTATCATGATTACGGGTCCCAATATGGCCGGTAAATCGGCCCTGTTGCGACAAACCGCTCTCATCGTACTCATGGCGCAAATAGGCAGCTTTGTCCCCGCCGATGCGGCCCGCATAGGTATTGTCGACAAGATTTTTACCCGCGTCGGGGCCTCGGACAACATTTCGGTGGGCGAAAGCACCTTTATGGTAGAGATGACCGAAGCTGCCAATATCTTGAACAACATTTCGGAACGCAGCCTCATACTCTTCGACGAATTGGGACGCGGCACAAGCACCTACGATGGCATATCTATTGCATGGGCTATCGTAGAACATATACACGAACATCCCAAGGCTCAGGCAAAAACCCTCTTTGCCACCCACTACCACGAGCTGAACGAAATGGAACGCACCTACAAACGCATTGCCAACTACAACGTTTCGGTGCACGAAGCCAATGGCAAAGTCATCTTCTTGCGCAAACTCGTACGGGGCGGCAGCGAGCACAGTTTCGGTATTCACGTGGCCAAACTGGCCGGAATGCCGCAAAGTATCGTCAAACGCGCCGAAGAGATATTACACCAGCTCGAAAGCGAAAACCGTCAAAACGGAATTGCCAAACCCACCGGGGAGATTGCTGCCTCCCGCGGAGGCGTACAACTGAGCTTTTTCCAGCTCGACGACCCGGTACTCTCGCAAATCCGCGATGAGATACTGCACACCGACATCAACAACCTCACACCGGTAGAGGCATTAAACAAACTCAACGATATCAAAAAAATCATCACAGGCAAAGGCTGACACGTCATTGCCACAACAACTTATCCACACAAACTGTCATCCATGTCAACTATCTTGTTTCGCGAAATCGTATTCGGCCCTGTGCACAGCAGGCGTCTGGGCGTATCATTAGGCATCAACCTGCTGCCGCTCGACGGGAAATTGTGCTCTTTCGATTGCATCTATTGTGAGTGCGGCTACAATGCCCAAGGACATGGCAACGGCAAACTGCCCACTCGCGAAGAGGTGCGCCACGCATTGCACGACAGACTGCAAAAAATGCACGCCGACGGCAGCCCCCTCGACGTCATCACCTTCGCCGGAAACGGAGAGCCTACACTGCACCCCGATTTTGAACACATCATAGACGATACCATCGCCCTGCGCGACGAACTATATCCCACAGCCCATATCAGCGTACTATCGAACGCCACCCGTATCGAAAACGAGAGCGTCTACCGCGCCCTGTGCCGTGTAGACAACAACATACTGAAACTCGATACCATGAACCCCCTCACCATGCAACGGCTCAACGTACCGGCCGGGAATTGCGACCCCGAACGTGTCGTACACAATCTGCAACACTTCGAGGGACGCCTTATCGTGCAGACACTCTTCACCCGAGGCATTCACAACGGAGAGAGGGTAGACAATACGACCGAAGCCGAGATTGCGCCGTGGCTCGACGCATTACGCCGCATCGCGCCCCATCAGGTGATGATATACACAATCGACCGCGAAACGCCCGAACACGCGCTCGAACGCATCCCGCTCGACGAATTGGAACAGATAGCCGCCCGTGTGCGGCAGTTGGGATTTGACGTAAGCGTCGCAGGATAAGCGACGCCCTCTTATCCGCGCGGAATCTTCAACCGCTGTCCTATGTTGATTTTACTGCTGCGCAAGTTATTGGCAGCCTTCAACTGAGCCGTCGTTATACCATATTTCTGCGATATAGTCCACAACGTCTCGCCTTTCTTCACGATATGATAGGAACCCTTCGACTTGCTTGTCGAGGAGGCTGCCGTCGTTTTCGATTTCGACGAACTGCCACCGGCCGCCATACCTACTATAAGACGCTGCCCGGCTCTGATACGCGAACTTTTCAAGCCGTTCCAGCGTTTGAGTGAGTTCACACTTACGCCATACCGGCGGGCAATCGTCGAAAGCGTCTCGCCGTTGCGTATGCGATGATAACGCGTGGCCGTAAGCCCGGCCGGCTCTACGACGCTGCGCTTGGCATACTTGGCGGCATCATAGGCAAGTATAGAATCTTGCATCTCTATATAGGCATATACCTGTTGCGAAGGCAACGTCAGCGAGTAAGGCTTGCTATGTCCGGGAATGCGGTTGCGGCGATACTGGGGGTTCAGCTCGCACAACTCCTCAACCGGGATGCCGAGCACTGCCGAGATTTGGTCAAAATAGACATCGCGACACACCATAATCGAATCGGTAATAAGCGGCTTTTCCATCAGGACAGGTGCAATATTGTGCTCGCGATAGTAGGTCATGGCATAATTGGCGGCAATGAAAGCCGGCACATAGCCGCGGGTCTCGCGGGGCAGGAAATTATATATCTCCCAATAATCGGTTTTTCCGCCCGAACGGCGTATCGCCTTGTTGACATTACCGGGGCCGCAGTTATATGAGGCTATCACCAAATGCCAGTCGTGGTAGATGTCATACATCTGCTTCAAATAGCGGGCAGCCGCCTCGCTCGACTTGTAGGGGTCGCGACGCTCATCGACCAACGAATTTACTTCGAGCCCCATGAGCCGTCCCGTGGCTACCATAAACTGCCACAATCCGGCGGCTCCGGCACGCGATGTGGCATCGGGACGCAATGCCGACTCGATAATGGGCAGATATTTCAGTTCGAGAGGCAAACCCTCTTTTTCGAGAGCCTGCTCGAAGATGGGCATATAATATATGCTGCGTCCCAACAGCGTCTCCATAAGCCCGCGCCGCCGCTGCATATACATGTCTATATAACTTCTCACAATCTGATTGTACGGCATGTCTATGACGGTGGGCAGCTGTTGCAGACGGCGTATATATACCGAATCGGGATAATTTACATCATAACTACGTTCGGCGCTTTCCGCATCGCTCACGGCAAAGCGGTCCATATACCAGTCGGTCATAACATTATTCAGGTCTATCTCGAAACTTTCGGGATAAACAATTGCATTGTCGGTAATTGTGTCACGGGCGGCAATAACAGGTTGCTGCGCAACCTCGGCAAAAGATTGCGTGGCTGCCGCCAATAACAGGGAAGAAAATACAAAATTCAATGTTCGCGTCATATCATGTAGTTTCAAAAAGTAATTGCACATTGCAAACCCACAGCCGGTAATTGTGTCGGCGAAACAGGTATCAAGGCCGGCTTAACGACCATAGACAAGTCGGGCGACATATCGAAATGATACAGCTCGGCATCGACATAGGCATCGAGAATGCACACCAGGTAAAGCCCCACCATACCTACGATGCAATAGTCGCGATAGTAACGGTAGGCATCTTTGCGCTGCTTCAAAATATTGGTAAGCCATGTCTTGTCGAGGTCTTCTTCCCGATATGTCGGGGGGAAGAAGTCCATATAGCTACGGGTCGTCGGGTCGCTATCCATTATATCGAGGTATGCCTGCTGGTAATCCAGAAGCATGCGGTTGTTCCACGAGGTGGCATATATCAAGCCCACAAAGCCGCCCACCACAATGGGCAACTTCCAGTAACGGCGATTATATATCTGTCCCAAACCGGGGAAAAGAGCCGAAAGCCATACGGCCCGCATTCCATCGGGGTTGAACGTTGATGTACGCACCGGAGGCAAGGGCTCGGGCAGCAAAAGCACGCTATCCACCAACGCCGAGTCTACGGCCTGCTCGGGAGTCCAGGGGAGAGAGAGACTGTCTATCGGCACAACTTCGGCCTGCACTTCGGGTTGCAGCGTATCCGCCTGTATGCTGTCGGGCACAACGGGAAGAGGCGCGGGAAGGCTTGCCGCCTCTTGCGCCATAGAGGGCACGGCCAACATCATGATACAGCTTACCCAACAAAGCCACAAACGGCTCCGATGGCAACATGCGACAGCAACTATCCTCGAAAGCAAAACCATACGAAACTTCTACTTCAACTTATCGAAGAGAGCCATCAACCGCTCCAAATCTTCTTCGTTCTTAAAGGGTATGCTTATTTTGCCTTTGCCTCGCTCATCGCAGCTGAACTGCACTTTGGCTCCGAAAAAGTCGCTCAAATGGCGTCTCAACAGGTCATATTCCTGACGCATCGCCTTGCGTGACGTTTTTTTCTTCTCTTGCGGGGAGGATGTCATGGCCCGCACCAGCTCCTCTACCTTACGCACCGACAGGCCATCTCTCACAATCGCCTTATAGAGTTCCAGCTGGTCGGCGGCATCCTCTATCGCCAGCAAGGCACGGGCATGGCCCATATCTATCTGCTTGTCGCGCAAGCCTATCTGTACCTCGGCCGGCAGTTTCAGCAGCCGTATGTAATTGGCGATGGTGGTGCGTTTCTTCCCTATACGCTCGCTCAGCTGCTCCTGGGTAAGGTTATGCTGCTCTATCAGCGTCTTGAACGACAAGGCTATCTCTATGGCATTGAGGTCTTCACGCTGTATGTTCTCTATCAATGCCATCTCCATGACAGCTTCGTCCTCTACGGTACGTATATAGGCAGGTATCGTATCGAGGCCGACCCGCAACGCCGCTCTGTAACGCCGCTCTCCGGCTATGATCTGATAGTTTCCATCGGGCGTCTGCCGCAACGAAACGGGCTGTATAATGCCCAACTCACGGATAGATGCAGCCAACTCATCGAGACTGGCTTCATCAAACTCGCGCCGCGGCTGATTCGGATTAGGAACTATCCGCGACAACTCTACCTCACTGATAGACGATGTCCCCGATGTCTCTATGTCGTCCATATTGATAAGGGCATCCAATCCTCGTCCCAAAGCATTACGTTTCGTCATAAGGCAAATATCTATTCTTTATTTCTGTTTATCAACTCCTTGGCCAGTTGCAGGTGATTGAGGCTGCCTCGCGACTCACTGTCGTACAAAATGACAGGCAAGCCATGACTGGGGGCTTCGCTCAGACGTATGTTACGCTGTATCACCGTGTCGAATACCATGCGGCCGAAATGGCCTTTCAGCTCATCGTATATCTGGTTGGCCAGCCGTAAACGCGCATCATACATGGTGAGCAGAAATCCCTCTATTTCGAGTCGCGTATTGAGCTTGGCCTTGATTATCTTTATCGTGTTGAGCAACTTGCTGATACCTTCGAGCGCAAAATACTCTGCCTGTACAGGGATTATCACCGAGTCGGCAGCCGTAAGGGCATTGACGGTGATAAGCCCCAATGAGGGGGAGCAGTCTATAAATATATAATCATAGTCATCGCATACCGGCGACAGGAGCGCCGCCATGACATTCTCCCGGCGCGGCCTGTTGAGCAGTTCAAGCTCGGCACCCACCAAGTTGATGTGCGATGGCACGATGTGCAATCCCGGCACGGGACTGTCGCACACAGCCTCTTTAAGAGGCCGGCCGTCAATCATACATTCGTAGATAGAACAGGCCACCGAACGAATGTCTATACCCAGCCCCGACGAGGCATTGGCCTGCGGGTCGGCATCTATAAGCAATACTTTCTTATCAAGAACAGCCAGCGAAGCGGCAAGATTCATAGAAGTGGTCGTTTTACCGACACCTCCTTTTTGATTGGCTATTGCAATAATTTTACCCATATTATTCCATTTTACCGCTACAAAGAAAAAACATTTTTGCCATCTGCGCCCCACGGAAAAGGCACAAAATGCCCGAATTGTTGATAACTCGGCCCTTTTGTTAATAACCTAAGAGGTAAACAGTTGCATCTGTCTCTCTCCGACAGCGTGCGGTCTCGATAAAATGCCATACAAAGATAATATATGACCCAAAGAAATATACGGTTTTTCACTCCGGGCAACCGTTTCACAGCCCATTTTATGAAAAGATAACGTCATCATGGGATGATGCAAAAAATCGTTACACAAACACCGCATTACGGCCGCCATCTTTCTTCTCTCGACGATTTATGTTATATTTGTCACCCTAAACATACCGAATTTTTATGGCAACACAATATACTTCCCCTACGACAAGGCCGCTCATTTTCATCACAAACGACGACGGCATAGAGGCCAAAGGCCTGCGCATGCTCGTAGAATACCTCTGCCCCCTCGGCGAGATTATAGTAGTAGCCCCCGACGGCCCGCGTTCGGGACAATCGGCAGCCATAACGGCCGGCATCCCCCTGCGCATCACCGAAACGACCGATATACCGGGCTGCAAAGCATACAAAACCAACGGGACACCGGTAGATTGCGTCAAACTCTCGATGAACAATATACTCGACCGTCGCCCCGCTTTACTGGTATCGGGAATCAACCACGGCTCCAACTCAGCCGTAAGCGTCATATATTCGGGCACAATGGGCGCTGTTTTTGAAGGGGTTATACAAGGCATACCCTCGGTAGGATTCTCGCTGTGCGACCACAACCGCAATGCCGATTTCACCATTTGCCGGCCGCTTATCGTCTCGTTGTGCCAAGCCCTCTTGGAGAAAGGCTTGCCGCAGGGAGTGGGGCTCAACGTGAATTTCCCGGTAGTGAAACAGCTCAAAGGAGCCCGCGTATGTCGCGCAGCCCGCGGACTATGGACAGAAGAATATGACCGTCGCATAGACCCGGCCGGTCGTCCATACTACTGGCTGACAGGAAGGTTCCACAATACCGAACCCGACAGCACCGATACCGATGAATATTTCCTGGCGCACGAGATGGCAAGCATTGTCCCCGTAAGTACCGACCGCACCAACCACGATACGATAGAACAGATAAAGAATTTATCACCCCTTTTCGAACCGTAAGGTAACGGTATTGCAAGATGACACAGACTATAACCGACGATTGGCTACAACGCACCCTGCTTCTCACAGGTGATGATACTATGACAAAATTGCGGCAAAGCCGCATTTTGGTCGTAGGCGTGGGAGGTGTGGGAGCCTATGCCGCCGAGATGCTGGTACGTGCCGGAGTGGGCAACATGACCATCATAGACAGCGATGAGGTATCGCCTACCAACATCAACCGGCAACTCATCGCCTTGCAGTCGACCATAGGCCAACCCAAGGTAGAAGTCCTTTCCCGCCGCCTGCGCGATATATCGCCGCATCTCAGGCTCGACGCACGACAATGCTACCTTGAAGCCGACGAAACCGACAACCTGCTCGCACAAGGATACGATTTTGTAATAGACGCCATAGATACCATCGCTCCCAAAACAGCCCTTCTGGCAGCCTGCATACGCCACAATATCCCGGTCGTATCCTCTATGGGCGCAGGAGCGCGGCTCGACCCCACACAGATACAATATGCCGACATAAGCAAAACCTACCGCTGCGGGCTGGCAAGAGCCGTACGGCTGAGACTGCGCAAGATGGGTATCGACAGCGGCATTCCTGTTGTCTTTTCTACCGAGCAACCCCAAGAAAACGCGGTTGTCGAGACAATAAGCGAACGCAACAAACGTTCCATTGTAGGAACCATCTCTTACATGCCCGTCATATTCGGCTGCTATCTGGCCGCGTTTGTAATACGCCAACTCTCGCAATCATGATAGAGATAAGAAACATACACAAGAAATACGACAACCTCGAAGTGCTGCGCGGTATAGACCTGCACATCCCCGACCATGAGATAGTAACCATTGTAGGGGCAAGCGGTGCAGGCAAAACAACCTTGTTGCAAATCATGGGGACGCTCGAGAAACCGACCGAGGGCTCGATAATTTTCGACGGGAGACGTGTCGATAATTTGAGCGACCGCGAGATGGCACATTTCCGCAACTCGCACATCGGATTTGTCTTTCAGTTCCACCAGCTCCTGCCCGAATTTACAGCACTGGAAAACATCATGATTCCGGCCCTGATAGGCGGGACGCGAAACTCGGAAGCCAAACAAAGAGCCGAGAAGCTGCTGCAATATTTAGGACTCACAGACCGGAAGAACCACAAGCCTGCACAGCTGTCGGGCGGCGAAAAACAACGTATTGCCGTAGCACGGGCATTGGTAAACCGGCCGAAAGTCATCCTTGCCGACGAACCGTCGGGAAGCCTCGACACCCAGAACAAAACAGAGCTGCACCGTCTCTTCTTCAACCTGCGGAAAGAATACGGCTACACCTTTGTCATTGTAACCCACGACGAAACGCTATCGACCGTTGCCGACCGCGAGATACGCCTCAAAGACGGTATCGTCATCGCCGACACCGCACAAAAACAGCCGGCAGACGAATCCGCCGAAACCAAAGAAAACAATCAATAAAAACATATCGAACATGAAACGACAAACCAACCGCCTTATTCTGTTATCGGCCATTTTCCTCTCGGGACTATACATACTGAGCAGTTGTACAGAGGAAAACAACAACGGCCCCACCATTTTTTACAGCGACATCGTAAGCTGCCACCTCAACGATGACAAGAGTGTATATTTCGAGCAAATCCTCAGAGACGACCAAGGCTGCATCATCCTGCGCCCCGACGAACCGGTCATCAACGAGGAGATACAGGAAGACCAGCGTATCTTGCTGCAATATCTTGTCAACAGCACCCCGAGCGACAGCCTCTACAAAATCACGGCCACATACCTCTCGGCTATCAGATACGACACCATTGCACACGCAACGGCCGACTCTATTGCAACTTATCCCAATGATTTGGTGCGCATGAATGCCCTGTGGCGTACGGGCGGATATATCAACCTCGACATCAGCCTCGAATACTACTACCGTACCCACAAACTCGACCTTTTCTATTCTCCCCAGCAAACCGCTTCCGATACGCTCGACGTGATATTGCGCCACGACCGTAACGACGACATACAGGGATATTGGACTCAGACGTATGCCTCATTCTATATCCCCGAAGCACTAAATCCCGATTACAAGGCCATACGCATCCATGCCAACATGCCCAACGACCCCATCGGGTACACGGTGATAAAACTACGCGATTGACAACCATTATTCAAAACAAATAACACTATGGAAGAGAAAAAAGAATTGCAGATAGAACTCTCGCCCGAGGTGGCAGAGGGGATATACTCTAACCTGGCAGTCATCTCACACTCCTCATCGGAGTTTGTCATCGACTTTGCCCGCATGATGCCGGGTATACCCAAAGCCCCGGTAAAAGCCCGCATCGTACTCACTGCCGAACATGCCAAACGCCTCTTGCTTGCCTTGCAAGACAACATGAACAAATTTGAGAAACAATACGGCACCATCTTAGACCCGCGCGGCGGAATGCTCCCCTTCGTAGGTCCCGGCGGCAAAGCGTAAGACTTGCCACTCGCAACAAGAGGCCGACCCCAATGTTTACTTGAAGGTCGGCCTCTTTTTTTCGGCTCCTGCCAGACGGCTTCACGGACGATAACGAAAAAGGGATACCCCCTTTATGCCGTTATAGACCTCCGGAACATCCTTGTGTCATATCATAAAATTATGTTGTATCCCCGCATAACATGAAACGCCCCTCGCCCTACCGACGACAACAGCCTACCGGCGGGAGACAAGCATCACCTTCATGCTGCCCACAGGCAATTTCCCCTCCAACTGCAAAGGGATATAATCATCTACACTGAGCCACGCCGATATCCTGTCGCTGGTTCTCTTACCTTGCCGGTCATAAAACCTGAATTGGAGATAGTAGGCCGCACACGGCTTCTCCATCACCTCTATGGTATCTGTTCCCAGATACTCTATATCGAGCTGCTCTATGTTGCGCCCCGAGAAAATAGGCTTGGAAAAGACGTCGCCCGCCTTCATATTGTAGAATGGCAACTGCCTCACACGATAAAAGATACTCAACATATCGTAGGCATCGCCTTCGACAGTCATAGGCACTACCTCCCTGTACTCTTTATCGGGACGCGTCAGCACCGTGTAGCCCGATGTACTGTCATTCGTATAAAAATACGTAAGGCTGTCTATTTGATAAAACTTTCCCTCACGCGCTATCTTTACAAAACTTTGCGGCTGCAAATCTACGATACGCATCTCGGCCACCAACGTATCGCGCACCTTGAAAAGGCGGTCGGCAAAGGGGAGCGTACACGCCGTCATTACAGCACGATAAGAGTCCGATTGCCGTTCTATCGACAATGTTCCCTGTGCTGCACGCTTCCATATAATCCCCCAATGATACACTATATCATAGGTCAGATGCTCGCCCGATATATGCCCGACAGATTGCGCAGCGCCATTACCGGCATAAGCGACCGTAAGCGGCAAAGGCAACAGCAGCATCCACCCGACCAACAAAGGCCTAATAAGAGCCATATGGCGTGCCTGTAAAATTACTCGGCGCAGTAGTTCCATTATTATAATAGTTGTTGTTGTCGTACATGTTATTATAATACTCGTCCTCGTCATCCTCTTCTTCCTCGGGAGGCTTTTGGTCCTTGGGCTTGTTTTTCTTGATGGCATAGGGCTTCTGCAAGTCTATCGCCTTTTCATAGATATTCCACACCTGCTCTACGTTCCAATAGGCTTTCAGCTCTACCGCCGATGGGTAGTAATAGACCTCCTCGGGCTGCAACTTCGCCGCATAATTGCCCGTGTCGTACTTGCCGTTCCCGTTACGGTCGATAAAGAGACGGGCATAATATGTACCGGGTTTCAGGTACGTAAACTCTGCACCGCCCTCTTTTACGGCAGCTTCCACCACAACTTTATCGCTGTTGTTGAGCAGCTGCACAACGGCGCTATCGGTTACGCCCGTAATGGCGAAATAGAGATTTGAGTATTCTTGCATAGATTTTACTGCAAAATCTTTGCTATACTTATCGGTGTGCAACCCATATATATCGGTAACAGCCATAGAATCTATGGAGAAACAGTATGCGCCCTCGGGCTTCCATTTGTGGCCGAAATAGTAGCGACGGATATTTGCCGTATCCTGTATCAACGTATAGGTAGTGTCGGGCAGCGGCACCCACAAGGTATCTCTCTTCTCGGCGAGATGAAAGGCAGCACGCTCCAACGAAGCCACCGGTGTGGCAAACTCTATCATGAAGGGCTTGTTTACATCCTGCTTAGGCGCAATCCCCACAGTCATCTGCATAAATACGGTAGGCTCCACCTCGGGGAGCGTATCGTTCTTTGCCCTGCGGTTCTTTTTCTTCTGCGTTTTGGGCGGTCGGTATATATATTGCAGCGTATCGTTATAAAGCGACAACTCGTTCAGCGAGTCGGTTCTGTAATACGTCATCGCTATATGCAGCGTATCCAAGTTATATACGACCGAGTCGGGCAGCCAATACGCCAAGGTATCGTTGGTGGGATTGCTCTCCAAAAGATACCACGAGGCCGATGGTGTAAAGTTGAGCGGTTCGAGAGTCGGCAGCGAATCATGAGGGGCCGAGAATATGACATCGAGACGCTTGCGCTCCTTGCGCTCGTAACTCTCCATGTAACGCGACTTGAAACCTTCGTTGAATGCCGTGAGCAGAATATTGTCGGGATAAAAGCGGTTGTAATCATAGGTTATCACCGTATCGAGCGTAAGGCTGTCTACCCACACCGAGTCGACATACTGCTTGCGCACGGCATACGGCTCTACGATAGTGTCTAGGAAAGCTATATCCTCCGACGGGTTGTCGAAATGGTAGTCGCGGTTCATATCTTTCAACGCAACCACCCGATAACGCCCGGGTTTGAGATTCCGTATGGTAAAGTGTCCGAGCGCATCGCTCGATGCAATACGCTCCATCGGCAACGTGGTAAATGCCGTATCATCGAGATTGCTGTATACCCCTACCAGCATGCCCGTAATAGGCTCCAAATCCTCGGCATTGAGCAAAAGCCCCGATATCTGCAACGAATCGCGCGAGTCGCCCGTCGAAAAGGAGAAAGCGTAACCCGAGAGAGCGTTTTTCTCATTGTTATCTACTATTGCATCGCCGAAATCAATCGTATAAGTAGTATTGGGACGCAAAGAGTCGAGGAGCTCTATACGCAACTTCTTTCCCTGCGCCTGTATCTTGGGGGCCTCTATCTGCGGCGGCGACACGATAATCTTCTCCGAGGGATTTTCCACCTGGATAATTTCATCGAAATCTATCTCTATGCGATTATCGGTCACATTTACGGCATCGGGCAGAGGCTTGCTCCGCAAATAGCGCGGCGGCTCGGTGTCACGAGGGCCACCTCCGGGGCGCGACATGTTGGCACACGAATAAACCAGGCCCCCCAACAAAACTATCAGAACAAATGCCGCAACGCGGCCATTATATAACGGGCTATATCTCATACTACACAGAACAAATATAGGGCGATAAAGGTACGAAAAAAGTACGACCCGCACCTATTTTACAGCATTCCTCTTGATATGAACAGCAAAAAAACAAATAAATAAACCCTTTTGCCCCGGGGTAGGAAAAAAAACCTTATATTTGCACGCTAAATTAACCGCAAACTAAAATAAAAATAAAATACAAAACACATGCAAAACAAAGGTTTTATTAAAATCATTGCCGTACTGCTTGCTTTGGTGTGCTTGTTTTACCTCTCTTTCTCTTTGGTAACTTATCATTACCAAAACAAAGCCGAGGAATATGCCGCAGGCGACGAAGTCAAGTACAAAGAGTACATAGACTCTCTCTCCATGGAGAAAGTCTACCTGGGATACACCTTCCAAAAGTGCCGCGAAATGGAGATAGGACTCGGTCTCGACCTCAAAGGCGGTATGAACGTTATCCTGCAAATTTCAGTGGCCGATGTATTGAAGTCGCTCTCGAACAACAATCCCGACGTCAACTTCAACCAAGCCATCGCCAACGCTGTTGCCAACCAGGCCGACAACAACGACTTCCTGAACGTATTCCTCGCAGAGTACAAGAAAATCGACCCGGACGTTAGGCTTTCGGCCATTTTCAGTACCATACAACTGAAAGACCGCATCAAGCCCAATGCCTCCAACGAGGAAGTGATAAGCGTATTGCGCGAAGAACTGAACACAGCCATAGACAACTCATACAACGTATTGCGTAACCGTATCGACCGCTTCGGCGTTGTCGCTCCCAATATCCAGAAACTCGAAAGAGACGGCCGCATCCTCATCGAGATGCCCGGTATCAAAGAGCCCGAGCGCGTACGCAAACTTCTGCAAGGTACTGCCAACCTCGAATTCTGGGAGACCTACAAAGTAGAAGAGGTATTCCCGAAAATGCAAGCCATCAACAACGAGCTTGCTGCCTCGATAGCTGCCAATGCCGAAGTTGTTGCCGAGGAGGCTGCTCCCGCAGCAGAGACCGAGGCTGCCGCTGCCGACACAACCGCTGCTGACAGTACTGCCGTTTCGAGCCTCAAAGAGCAACTCGCAGGCGAAGAGATGGACGAGTCGAAACAGTTGGAGCAATTCCGCAAACAGAACCCGCTCTTTGCCGTTCTGCAACCTGCCGAGTACCAAGGCTCGCCCGTTCTCGGTATAGCCAACAAGAAAGACACGGCCGAAGTAAACAAAATCTTGTTGAGCAGAATGGCTCGCGAAATATTGCCCTCGAACCTCGTTCCCTGCTGGTCGGTAAAAGCCATCGACGAGAAAGACACATACTACCAACTCATCGCCCTCAAATCGGGCAAGGGCGGCAGAGCTGCCATGTCGGGTGATGTAGTTACCAGCGCACGCGACGACTTCGACAAATATCGCGGCGGCTCGGTCGTACACATGGAGATGAACGGCGAGGGTGCCAAAGAGTGGGAGAAACTCACCGGCAACAACATCGGCAACGCCATTGCCATCGTCCTCGACAACCAAGTATATTCGTTCCCCAATGTCAACAGCGCCATCAGCGGCGGTAGCTCCGAAATCTCGGGCAGCTTCACCCCCGAAGAGGCAAAAGACTTGGCCAACGTACTCAACTCGGGTAAAATGGCCGCCGGCATCCACATCATACAAGAAGACGTGATAGGTCCTTCGCTCGGACAAGAAGCCATCACCAGCGGAACCATCTCGTTTGTCATAGCGCTGATTATCCTGATGGCATACATGATTATCATGTACGGTTGGATTCCGGGCTTGATAGTAGACTTCGGTCTGATACTCAACGGATTCTTCACACTCGGTATCCTGGCTTCGTTGCAAGCCGTGCTCACCCTCTCGGGTATCGCCGGTCTTATCTTGTCGTTGGGTATGGCGGTCGATGCCAACGTGCTCATCTACGAGCGTTGTAAGGAAGAACTTCGTGCCGGTAAAAATCTGAAATCTGCCGTCGCCGACGGTTACAAGAATGCTTTCTCGGCCATCTTCGACTCTAACTTAACCTCTATCATCACCGGTGTCATCCTCCTGCTCTACGGTACAGGTCCTATCAAAGGTTTTGCCACTACGTTGATTATAGGTCTTTTGGTTTCGTTCTTCATCGCTATATTCATTACGCGTATCTTAATCGAAGGCGGTATCGAAAGAGGCTGGTTCAAGAACCTTACATTCACAACCCGCGTATCTCAGAACCTGCTCTTAAACAACAATATCGACTTCCTGGGCAAACGCAAGGCAAGCTACATCGTATGCATCATCCTGGTAGTAGTCATGGGCGTTTCTCTCGGTATGCGCGGATTGAGCCAAGGTATCGACTTCTCGGGCGGTCGCAACTATGTTGTACGCTTCGATAAGGCCGTGAAGACACAAGAGATAGCCAACATGCTCGAACCCCAATTCGAAGGCAGCTCTCTCTCGGTTATCACTATCACCAGCGAAAACCAAGTGCGCATCTCTACCAACTACCGCATCGCCGACAATGACGAAGGCATCGATGCCGAGATTGTAGAGAAACTCTACACGGGCTTGCAACCGATGTTGGGCGACAAGACCATAGAGCAGTTCCAAGCAGACAACATCATGAGTGTACAAAAAGTAGGACCCTCTATTGCCGACGACATCAAGACGGGTGCATTCTGGTCGGTTCTCTTCTCGATCATCGCCATTGCGCTCTACATCCTGTTCCGCTTCAAAGACATCTCGTTCAGCGTAGGTACACTGGTATCACTGGCATTCACAACATTTGTCATCATAGGTCTCTACTCGGTATTCTACGGCATATTGCCCTTCTCTATGGAGATAGACCAGACCTTCATCGCGGCTATCCTTACTGTGATAGGTTACGCCATCAACGATACGGTGGTGGTATTCGACCGCATCCGCGAGATGATGCAGCTCTACCCCAAACGTAATCGCCGCGAGGTTATCAACTACGCCCTCAACAGCACCCTGTCGCGTACGTTGAACACATCGTCGAGTACGTTGATAGTACTGATTATCATCCTCTTCATCGGTGCCGATACGTTGCGCAGCTTCGTATTTGCCATGGTTGTAGGTATCATCGTCGGTACGTTTGCCACCCTGTTTGTCGCAACACCTATCGCTTACGACATGCAACGCCGCAAACTGAAAAAACAAGGTATCGACGTAGAGGAAACACCTGCGAAATAACAAACATACCTTCTGATACAAAATATCCCGGCAAAACTTGTCGGGATATTTTTTTGCATCAAAAGGAGCAGGGAGAGAGAATGCAGGAGCCCGAAAACATCCCATACACCGATAGCAGAGAGAGCCGTATAGCACCCCGCCGCCTCACCGACATATATTTTTAGGTGGGGGGAAAAGGAACGAGGTAGAATCGCCGCAATCAACGCCTCCATCTCAGCCATCACCACAAACAACACCCCCTTGCCACGCTTGTGTGGCAAGGGGGTGTTGTTGCTACAAAGGTCCACCGACAAGAGCTTGTCACTGGTCGCCAAACTCCATGAGATAGGCTTTTATAAAATCGTCTATTTCGCCATCCATCACACGATTTACATCCGAGGTCTGATGGTTGGTACGGTGGTCCTTTACACGGCGGTCGTCAAACACATAACTGCGTATCTGCGAACCCCACTCTATTTTCTTTTTACCGGCCTCTATCTTGGCCTGCTCCTCCATGCGGTGCTTCAACTCCTTGTCGTACAAGATAGAACGCAATTGTCGCATGGCATTCTCTTTATTCTTGGGCTGGTCGCGGGTCTCGGTATTCTCAATGAGGATTTCCTCCTCCTCCCCCGTATAAGGGTCCTTATATTGGTAACGCAGGCGCACACCCGACTCCACTTTATTGACATTCTGGCCACCGGCACCGCCCGAGCGGAAGGTATCCCACGAAATAGCCGCAGGACTGATGTTTACCTCTATCGTATCATCCACAAGGGGAGTGACAAATACCGATGCAAACGAAGTCATGCGCTTACCTTGTGCATTATAGGGCGAAACCCTCACTAAACGGTGCACACCGTTCTCGCTTTTCAGATACCCGTAGGCAAAGTCTCCGTCGATTTGTATCGTCACCGACTTGATACCGGCCTCATCCCCTTCAATGAGATGCTCTATGGCCACTTTGTAGTTGTGACGCTCACCCCAACGAAGATACAGGCGCATCAGCATTTGTGCCCAATCCTGGCTTTCGGTACCACCGGCACCTGAGTTGATTTTGAGCATTGCGCCCAACTTATCCTCCTCGCGGCGCAACATGTTGCGCAATTCGAGATTCTCTACCAAGGCTATGGCGCGTGCATATGCGGCATCTACATCGGCCTCCTCTACGACGCCCTCCTTGTTAAACTCGAAAGCGAGCGAGAGCTCCTCCACGGCACTTTCCACCTCGGTGTAGCCCTCTATCCACGAGCGTATGCCCTTAATTTTGCGCATCTGTTGTTCGGCCTTTTTCTGGTCGTCCCAGAAGCCGGGAGCTTGGGTGCGCAACTCCTCTTCTTCGACTTCTATTTTCTTCGCATCGATGTCAAAGATACCTCCTCAACGCCAACTTGCGTTCTTCCGTCTCTTTTAATTGTTCCTGTGTAATCATCCGTTTAATAATTAGTTGTTATACTCCTTTTTGCCCATAAGAAAAGGGCGTACAAAGATAGTACGTCCTCCTCTTATATGCCAATATTTCAAAGGCAATTAAGCATACATTGCCTCTATTTCCTTACTATACAGCTTGTTGATGATAGCCCGGCGCAACTTCAACGTGTTGGTGAGCTCACCGCGCTCCATCGTGAACGCATGGGGCAGCAACGTAAATCGCTTGATTTGCTCGAAGCGGGCAAAACCCGATTGCAGGCGAGCGATACGCTCCTCTATCAGCTTGATAATCTCTTTGTTGCGGACCAAGTCTTCGAGCGTACGATACTGTATCTGCATCTTACGGGCATACTCCGAGAGCGCCTCATACGCCGGAACGATAATGGCGGTAACATACTTGCGCTGGTCGCCTATAACGGCCACCTGCTCGATATACTTGTCGCCACCGAGACAGCTCTCTATCGCCTGCGGCGCGATATACTTGCCATTGGAGGTCTTGAAGAGGTCTTTGATGCGTTCGGTAAGCACCACGCGGCCATCCTCTACCTTACCGGCATCGCCTGTACGGAACCAGCCGTCGGCCGTAAAAACAGCAGCCGTCTCGGCAGGTTTCTTATAATATCCCTTCATGACGGTGCGCCCCTTCACCAATATTTCGTTGTTCTCGCCCAAACGCACCTGAACATCGGGCATCACCGTTCCTACGGATCCCAAACGGTAGTCGTTGGGGTCGTAACACGATACAGAGGCTGTGGTCTCCGACAGGCCGTAGCCATAGATGATAGATATGCCGCAAGCGTGCAGGAACTCGTTGATGGTATCGCTGAGCGGCGCGCCGGCCACGGGGAAGAAGTTGCCACGCTCTATACCGATGGTCTTGCGCAGCTTCGAGAATACCAACTTATCGAAAATCTTGTATTGACACTCTGTAAAGAACGGCACGCGACGGTTTGAGGCTATATACTCTACATTACGGCGACGGCCCACTTCCAAGGCCTTATTTATCATATATGCCGATATGCCCTTGCGCGAAGCTATGAAATCCTGCACGGCGGCATATACTTTTTCCCAAAAACGGGGGACGCTGCACATAAGCGTAGGACGTATCTCCTTGACGGCCTTCTGTATCTCCTTGGGATTGTGGTTGATGGCGATACGCATACCTACTGTCAGGCAGAAATAACTCCATGCACGCTCGAAAATATGCGTCAGAGGCAAAAAGCAGAGCGACAAATCGTTGTCGCTGCATGTTACAAGGCGTTGCAGGTGTATGCGCATTGCCTCATCGTAATTGGCATGCGTCAGCATCACGCCTTTGGGCTCTCCCGTGGTTCCCGACGTATATATCAAGGTAGCCAAGTCATCGGGTGTGCCTGCCTCGCGGCGACTCTTCACAACAGCCGCCTCGGCCTCGGTAGCCTCTTGGCCCATTGCAAGGAACTCATCGTAATAGATGGCCATCTTATCGTCGGCGGCCAGAGTCACATGCGGGTCGAATATCACGACATGCTCTACCGACGGACACGCTCCGGCAGCGGCACGCCACACATCGTATTGCGGCTGCCCGCCTATAAAGAGCAAACGAGACTCAGTCTCGCGTATAATATAGCTTATCTGCTCAACCGAGCTCGTAGCATACAACGGGGCTATGACCGCACGATTGGCAAAGGCTGCAAAATCTACCACAAAACCGCCTAAACAGTTCTGCGTGAATACAGCTATATTCTCTTGTTCACCTATTCCTAACCTGTGTATTGATAAAGCGGCTGTATCTACCAACTGTGAGAATTCATTCCACGAGGCCGAAAGCCACTTGCCGGTTTCATAATCCTGGTACTTGAATACTTCACGATTGCCATACTTCGACGCTTGTCGATGCGGCAATGACGTCAATAAATTAGTCATATATATTCAATATAAATTCCGACGCAAAGGTACACAAAAACCATTATTCCACCTCTTCATGGGCACAGAAACAGAGAGAGTTGTATGATTTTCCGGTCCTTAGGCATCTCTCTTTCGGCGATACAGCTATCTACAATAAGGTTCACGACAGAAACTTAAAAAAAAGTTATTATTCGCAACTTTTGGTTTTTTTGGAAAATGAAATATACTATTTTAACCAATCTTAGACGCTATCCCTCCCAATCGTCACACAAAAACGCCCTGCCGGGACTCCCCGGAAACACCGTTTTTTGGTGAAATTATGTAGAAAAACGCTATACGCAAAAGCATATATGTGAAGTTTTAGCTATTTTCGCATGAATATTCGTAAACCCGATGCACGCAGCATCAATTAAATATCACAACCATGTCTATACAAGTCTCGGTCATTAACCGCTCGCACCATCCGCTGCCACAATATGCCACCCCCTTATCGGCCGGAATGGATTTGCGGGCCAATCTTGAAACGCCCATAACCATACAACCCGGACAGCGGCTGCTGGTGCCTACGGGGCTATATATCGCCTTGCCCGAGGGGTATGAGGCCCAGATACGCCCGCGCAGCGGACTTGCCATCAAACATGGCATTACCGTACTCAACTCGCCGGGAACCATCGACGCCGACTACCGGGGCGAGATAAATATCATTCTTGTAAACCTATCGGAGAAGCCTTTCACCATAGAAGACGGTGAACGCATCGCACAAATGGTCGTAGCCCGTCACGACAGAGCAGAGTGGGTAGAGACGACAGTTCTCGACGAAACCCAACGCGGCAGCGGCGGATTTGGCCATACCGGAACAAAATAATACTCTCTACATGAAGCATCCCGGCCTCATACTCCTATACGTCACAGCCTTCTGGCTCCTTCTGCTATCATCTTGCAGTGGTTCGCGACAGGCTGCCGCTCTCGCCGACGAGAACATGCGGCAACTCTATAACTACTACTACACAGAGGGTGAACGGCAACGGCTCTTAGGCAACAACGATGCAGCTTTTGCCCTCCTCTCCGAGGCATCGCGCATCGACACGGCTGCTCCGGCCGCACAATTTGCACTGGCCAACTATTATATCGGTCTCAACCAGGCCGATACCGCCATATATATGCTGCGCAAGGCCGCCGAAGGCGACACGACCCAATATTGGTACAACTTCTCCTATGCCCGCGTAGCCTCCCTTACCGGATTGAAAGACGAAGCCGTGAGGATATGGAAAAGAGTGGTACGCCAAAACCCCGACAAGCCCGAGCTAAACTATGCCCTTGCCGATGCTCTCGTCACACAAGGCGATGTAAAGGCAGCATTGGCATGCTACGACTCTTTGGAGAACTCCATGGGGCTCTCCGAGCAGCTCACCATCAAGAAGATGGAACTGCACGAACA
The DNA here is from genome assembly GCA_900542255.1 of uncultured Porphyromonadaceae bacterium. Lineage (GTDB taxonomy): Bacteria > Bacteroidota > Bacteroidia > Bacteroidales > Barnesiellaceae_A > Barnesiella_A > Barnesiella_A excrementipullorum. The sequence goes on along the minus strand of UQMR01000017.1, from coordinate 10,231 downwards.
GATTGGCGACACTACCGCGATGATAGCCGAGGCCGAGAATCTGCAAAAGGCTTTCCCTACCAACACCTCCTATATGTTGCTGCTGGGCGACGTATATGCCAACCTGCACCGCGACAGCGCCGCATGGGAAATCTACGAGAAGGTAGGCCGCCTCGAACCCGACAACGGATACCTGTACCTCTCGCGAGCCTCATACTACTCGCTGCAAGGCGACTCGGCGGCATACCACCGGGAAATGAAGGCAGCGCTTGCCAACGGGAACATCGACATGGAGACGAAGCTGGGCATCTTCCGCGAGTACATTGCCGCCCTTGTCGCCAAACAAGTCAACTTAGAGGCCCTCGACACACTCTATGTAGGTATCATAGAACAATATCCGCAAGAACCACTGGTAAGGCAGCTATACGGATTCTATCTCTACGTTGTCAAAAATTATCCGCGTGCCCGCGAACAATACTCCATCGCGGCCGACCTCGCCCCTACCGAGGCCGACACTTGGATACGCCTGATGGCTTTATACCTCATGGACGAAGAGTATGAGACAGCTATCGAGACCGGCAAACGGGCCTTGCAGTATGTACACGACAACCCCACTATCTACGAAATGACGAGTGCCTCTCTCGTGCAGCAAAACCGATATGAAGAGGCGGCCCGAATCCTCATTACCGCCATAGATACATGCGCCAACACCTCCCCGCAGCAACTCTCTTCGCTATACGGGCAACTGGGCGACATATATCACCAGACCGGCCGGAAAAACGAGGCTTACGAGCAATACGACAAAGCCCTGAACCTATACGCATCCAACATAGCCGTACTCAACAATTACAGCTATTTCCTCGCCCTCGAAGAGAGAGAGCTCTCGAAAGCCGAGCGAATGAGCGCAATGACCATCAAAGAGTATCCCGACGAACCCACATACCTCGACACCTATGCCTACATCCTCTTCAAAAAAGGGAGCTACTCCCTGGCTCGCATCTATATAGAACGCGCCATTGAGAAAAGCAAAGAGCCGAGTGCCGAGATTCTCGAACATTACGGCGACATACTCGCCTGCCTCGGAGAGACCGATGCCGCTGTCGAACAATGGCAAAAGGCACTCGATGCCGGAGGCGAAAAAGAACTCTTGGAAAAGAAAATAGCACAAAGAGAATACATAGCACCATGAAACGGATAGGACAAATAGCCATACTCATCCTTCTCTTATGCCTCACCGGCTGTAAAAGCAAAGAAGCCGCAGGCTCCCGTACACCCGCGGGAGAGAAAAACGAAGCTGAGCGATTCCATGAATTGTTGGAGACTTACAGTACGTGGGAAACCTTTACGGCCAAAGCCTCCGCATCCGTCTCGGGTGCCGGGCTGCGCTCTTCCATAGAGGTGCGCATGATACGGGGCAAAGCCGTACAGGTATCCATCAGACCGTTGTTGGGCATAGAGATAGGGCGCCTGCTCATGACGACCGACAGCATATATATATACGACAAATTCCACCGCCGCTATGTCGCCGAGTCGCTGCAAACCCTCTATGACATCCTGCCCGTAGCCGTCACACCGCTCGACTTGCAGAATGTTTTGCTGGGGCAGCCATTTATCTTCGGAGAAACGGCGTTGCGACCTTCCGACTACAAAAAGTTCGACATCATCTCGGGCGAAAACGGTGACTGGGCATTACAACCTCAAAAACAATATCGCGACTTTACCTACCGTTTTCTACTCAACGGCAACAACCTCCTGGGTATGCAAGCATACCAAAACAACACCCTCCGGCAGATAAGCAGCACATACGCCGACCACCGCAAGGCCGACGGCAAAGTACTGCCCTCTTCCGTACAGATAACAGCACAAGGGGGCTCCCGCAAATATACGCTCAACATCAACTACGACCCCTCGTCGGCGGTGTGGGACAATAACATAGACATAGAGAAGCTCCCCACTACCGGGTATACCGTCATGACATTCTCCCAACTCCTTAAATCGCTGATACCATGAACCGAGGAAACATCACCCGGCGAATTGCAGGAATCGCTGTTTGCGCTTTGGCCCTGACGTTGACTCTGACAGCGCAAAACGTCGACGATTTGCGCAAGAACAAGGAGCGGGCCGAAACCCAACTGCGCGAAACCAATCGGGCGTTGCAGAAAAACCTCAAAAACGCCCGCAGCATCCTCAACGAACTCGACCTCATCAACGCCGAAATAAAAGACCGCAACAAGGTCATAAGGAGACTCAACAACGAAATATCGGCTCTCAACCGCAAACAGCGGGAGATGAACGACTCCATATACCTGCTGCAAAAAGAGCTCAATGCCAAGAAAGCATCCTACGCAAAGGCCATACAAGGCATGGGCCGACGCCGCACCGACTACGACGCCCTGATGTTTATCTTCTCGGCACAATCCCTCAACCAATCATACCGCCGCATGCGCTACCTGAAAGAGTACTCCCGGTGGCGCAAGCGCGAGGCTGCCGGCATCTTGGAGCAACAGCAAGAGCTGAAAAAGAAACAGCAGCGACTCAAAGAGATTGTCGAGGAGCGAAAACAGGTCGTGGCAGAACGTGCCGAAGAGGCCGACAAACTGAAACTGCAACAGAACGAAAAGCGACGCTTCGTATCGTCTCTGAAAAACAAAGAGAAATCGCTCCGCGCCGAGATGAAAAAACAACAGTCTCAAATAGACGCGCTCGACCGCAAGATAGAGGCTATCATCGCCGAGGAGGCCCGTAAGGCAGCCGAACGGGCCCGCGCCGAAGCCGAAGCCGAGGCCAGACGCCTCGCCGAACAGAAAGCCAAGGAGCAGGGCCAGCCACAAAACGGAGCAGAAAAGCCCAAAGAGACGAAACCCGATACAAAACCCACCATACCCGAAGGGTACAAGATGCCGCGCGCCGACCGCGAGTTGTCGGGCAGCTTTGCCAAGAACAAAGGCAAGCTACCCTTCCCGGTGGCCGGCCACTATCGTATCGTAGGGCACTTCGGCCTGCACAAGCATCCCGAATTCAAGTATCTCGACAAGAACAACCTGGGAATAGACATAGAGACCTTGCCGGGCACCAAGGCAAGAGCCGTATTCAACGGCACGGTAGCCCGCGTATTCTCGTTTGGCGGTGCGACCAAAGCCCTCATGATACGACACGGCGAATACTACACCGTATATACAGGCCTGATAGAGGTATATGTCAAAGCCGGCGACAAGATATCGGCTGGGCAAGATTTGGGGCTGATATACAGCGACCCGCAAGACAATAAACGCACCCGACTGTCGTTCCAAATAAGAAAAGAGTCGGAAAAACTCGACCCCGAACAATGGCTCAATCTATAACACGCCATGAACCAGTTGCTCACAGCGAAAATCTATGACCCGCAAGACAAAGCCGTGTGGGACGACCTTACGATGCGCTCGGCAGGAGGCACGTTCCTTTTCCTTCGCGACTACATGGAATACCATGCCAGTCGCTTCGACGACTATTCGCTGCTCTTTTACAGAAAAGGGGTGCCGATAGCCATCTTCCCGGCCAACCGCCAAGGAGATACCGTAATATCGCACGGCGGACTTACCTACGGCGGCATCGTTGCCGGCCCCGAAACCTCGACGGCACAAATCCTCGACATCTTCGATACGCTGACCTCTTTCCTGAGAGAGTCGGGCATCCGCCACCTCGTCTATAAATGCGTGCCCTACATATACCAGCGCTACCCTCATGCAGGCGACCTCTATGCCCTCTACCGGGCAGGAGCCACCCGCATCGCATGCAACCTCTCCTCCACGATAGAACCGGCACGGCAACAGCCCTATGCCGAGCTACGCCGCCGAGGCATAAAGAAGGCCCTCCGTACCGGTGTGACAATAAGCGAAAGCGACGACTATGCCCCATTCTGGGAAATTCTCTCGCATAACCTGCGAGAAAAATTCAACACCGCGCCGGTACACTCCCTCGAAGAGATAACCATGCTGCACGCCCGTTTCCCGAACCAGATAAAGCTCTATACGGCAACCCTCCATAACACAACGGTTGCCGGCACCGTTATTTACGACACCGGCGAAGTAGCGCACGCACAATATATCTGCGCCTCGCCCGAGGGAAAACAAACAGGAGCCTTAGACCTGCTGTTTGCCCGGCTGATAGAGACAACCTACTCGGGACACCGCTACTTCGACTTCGGCATATCTACCGAACAAAACGGGACCTACCTCAACACCGGACTTTTATCGCAGAAAGAGGGTTTCGGCGCACGAGGCACTCTGTATGAAATATACCGCGTAGATTTATGACTCGCGACAACGACAACAACATATACCGGCTCATCACCCGTGCCGCAGCCCTCTTTGGCGGCGCACAGGTAGCCGGCATATTGTGCTCGGTCATACGCACGAAACTCATTGCCGTATGGTTGGGCAGTACCGGTGTGGGTATCATCGGCCTATACAATACAGCCATAGAGACGATTACCGCACTCACCGGACTGGGCATCCGCAGCAGCTCGGTACGCGAAATATCGGAGGCCGAAGCCTCGGGCAACCGGCACAAGCTCGCGCATGTAGCGACTGTCGTAAAACGATGGTCGTGGTTTGTAGGGCTCTTAGGGGCGGTGGTCATGATCTCCTTAGCCCCGCTGCTGAGCCGCTGGACTTTCGGCGACGACGAGCATATATGGGGCTTCGTATGGCTCTCATGCACACTGCTATTCAACGCCCTGCTATCGGGAGAGCAGGCTATATTACAAGGTACGCGGCAATTGCGCAAGTTGGCCAAATGCTCGGTCTACGGGGCTGTCGCCGCATTGGTAACATCCGTCCCGCTCTACTATTTCGGCGGGATAGAGGGAATCGTACCCGCTCTTATCGTATATGCCGCCGTCACATGCCTCGTGACACTGCTCTACCGCAACAAAGAAATCCCGGCTGCCAACCTGACACTGCGGCAAACAGCCCATAGCGGCAAGGAGATGGTAGTGCTGGGTATCTTCATGACCGTAAGCAGTTTCATCACTACACTTTTTGCCTACATCTTCTCGGCATACCTCAACTATAAAAGCGGCGAGAGTGCCGTGGGATACTATCAGGCCGGCTTCACCCTGATGAACAAATACGTGGGCCTCATCTTCGCCGCCATGGCGATGGAATACTATCCCCGTCTTGCAGGCGTATGCCACGATACGCCGCTCATGTCGCGATACGTAGGGCAGCAAAACGAAATGATGCAATTGATGTTGCTGCCCATCATGGCTTTGTTTATCGTATTGCACCCGTTCATGGTACGCATCCTTTACACGGCCGAGTTTTATGCCATCAACGACTATCTGTTGTTGGCCATACAGGGTATACCCTACAAAGCCATATCGTGGTCTATCGGATTTGTTCTTCTTGCCAAAGGTGACGGCAAACTGTATTTCATAACCGAGCTGCTCTCGGACTCTATCACCTTCACCCTCAACATCGTCGGATATGAATATTTCGGATTACAAGGCGTAGGCGCCTCTTATACGATAGGGTTTATACTATATCTGATAATCATCTATGTCGCATGTCGGCGCAAATACGGCATAGAGCCGGGGCGTAAGTCTTGGAAAGCCACCGCAACAACAATAGTGGCTACAACCGCCATATATGTCGCCTATATCTTGCTGCCACTGCTTGCTTGGATACTTACAGGTATCATCGTGGCTCTCTCGTGCGTCATGTTATATCGCAAGTGGAAGAATCCGGCCGCCGAGGCTCAGTGACGATTCCAAAAGTCGATATACTGTGCTGCCACTCTCTTGTAGTCATGATACCGCTCAACGAAAGCCCGGCTTTTCCGAGCCATCTCGGGCAGCTCTGCACGGTGCAGCACAAGCCCCTCTAACACCCGGTAGATGGCATCCGGGTCGGGCAGCACATTGACAATCGGACGCAAATCGTCATCGCCTATGAAATCGTAAAATTCGGGCTCGGCGCCACTCACGGCAACAAGGCCCTTGGCCATGGCAAGCAGGGCATTGGTAGCCGGCGTATAAGAGTAGAGTTGGTCTATCAGCACATCCGACTCATACATCATGCGGTTATACTCCTTATAAGGCACACTCTCTACCGCCGTCACCTCACACTCGTGCTTATAGTTGCGCTTCACCTCCTGCAATACTTCATACAGGAGGTCTGTCCCTTTCAGCTCCGTACGGTCACGCTGTATGCCTATAAAGAAACGCTGCGTATCCACGCGCTCGGGCAACTGCCGCATCGGACTTTCGTCGAGATTGATAGGGATAGGTATATACTCCAACTTAGAAGCATAATCGCCGTGATACGACACATAGTATTCATAGAGACAGGCCGCTATACCGTCGCACTCCTGCGCCATAGCAATATTAGGCTCTTTATTAGGCCCGTTCAGATAGGCATCGCGCTCCCTGTTATATCCGGGACGTTGCAAAGGCTTGTCGCCTACGAAGAAATCGGAGTAGCGAAACGTATGACCGTCGAAACAAGCCTTTACATAGTAGTGGTCGGTCGAGAGGGCTTGCAGGAACACCTTTTCATTCTGACGTTTCAACTGACGGAAGATATAGAGATTTTTTTCAGGGCGCAATGTAAAGAATACAGGGCTTGCCACCTGCACCACATCATATCCTCTCCACGATGGCAGATGGGCAAGAATCTTCGACAGATATATCATAGAATCTACCGCACCGTACCCCTTGCGGCTTATATCCACGTCACGGTTGTTATTCATCCACCGGCTACCGTTCGATACGACAGTAACCTCATGCCCCATCAGGCGCAGGCCTTGCGCCAGCGTCCAATGGAAATTACTGGCATCGCCTATCAAGAGAATCTTCATGCGAAATCTTCTTTTTGTAATATAAAATACCGCTGCAAGCGGCCGAGAGGAGAACGAAGAAATTTCCTTTCCGTTTCAAAGCCCCTACGGCGGCAAATTTCAACATACGCGGCCACGCACCCCATCCATGTACATAATAGTTGACGGCACCTTGCGCCATCATCACCCGCCTGTCGGTATAAACCCGCTGTCCCGTACTATCACCCGGGACACTGGCAACGACATACGGGAAATACCACACGGAAAGACCGGCCTGCACGGCGTCGTGCAGAAAAACATCCTCTTCTCCGCAAGGCAGGCACTCCGAGCCCAGGCCGAACAGCTCGTTAAAGAAAAGTTTCCCTTTGACGGCCGCCACCCGCAAGGTCAGCTCGGGCGAGGTGGGATACATGCCACGCGGGCGTTTTTCGTACGGGTGCGCGTAAGCCGCATAGGGCTTCACCGGTGCAGTATCCAACGGCTCTATCCTCAACTGTGCCATATCCACCTCGGGATGCTCGGTGTAGATGCGGAGTACCGTATCGAAATAAGAGGGGCGATAGCGGCAATCATCGTCGGCTATCAACGCCACATCGCCGTCGGCAAAGGCAAGAGCATTGTTTCTATTGCGCGACAGCCCTCGCCCCGGCAGGAAATGGAGGCTTACATCCTTGCGGTCGCGAAGCGACCCGGGGACTCTCTGCAACCAGCTCTCGTCGGTATATTGCATCGACACGACATACGACACATCGTCGCGCGGCGGCAACAACATGGCAGGGATACGCTCTATACCCTTATCGCAGGTACATATCAGTACATTGAGTTTCATCTGTCGCGATAATATGATATGCAAATATAACATTTCCATCCCACAACCCGACCTTGCCAATCTCTTTATTTGTACCTTTGCGATATGAGCGAAACCATGAGCATCGTCATACCGGTCTACAACAGGGCAAAGGAGCTGCCCCGTACCGTAGCGTCCATTATCGCACAGCATTACCGGCCTATTCACCTTATCTTGGTCGATAACGGCTCTACCGATAACAGCCTCGACGTATGCCTCCGGCTGCAACGGAAATACAGCCAGGAGCTTTTTACCATCGACGTGCTGCAAGAGAGTAAAAAGGGGGCCTCGGCAGCCCGGAACAAAGGTCTTGCTCATGTAAAGACACGACATGTCATGTTCTTCGACAGCGACGACACGTTACACCCCGATGCCGTCACGCTCTATATGGAGGCCTTCTCTATCCATCCCGAAACAGATATTGTAGGTTGTACCATCAACTTCTGCGACGAGCATCACAAAGTGTGGCCGGCCAAAGCCGTATTCTCGGCCGACCCCGTCCAGCATCTGTTGCACAGCACCCTGTCGACCCAACGCTTTGCAGTACGCACCCAAGTGGTGCGAGCCGTAGGCGGCTGGGAAGAGGAGTACAACGGATGGGTCGATTGGAACCTCGGTGTAAGGCTATTGTTACACACCTCTAAGATTCATTGGATAAAACGCCCGCCGCTTGCCACCCAGTACCTCCACGACGATACCATCACCGCCAGGAAAGACCGCCGGGGCTTAGAACAATTCCATCGGGCTCTGCTTGCCACTCGCCGCGACATACGAGCCTCACAACATCCGCAACAGAAGCGTTACGAACGCTTTGTCGTCTATCGTCAAGTACTTTTGGCCGCACACGTAATGAAACTGTCGCGCCGGCAACACGACAACGAGTTAGAGCAATACGGGCGGCAACTCTATCGCGACGCCCTCTACGACGTCACCACCACTCCGCTGCTCAGGATTTTTTATGCCGCCTGTTTCCACTTCACGCTCCGGGGCGGCCGCGGCACCGGCCTGGCGGCACAATATATCATCCGCTAATCCCTACTCCCTCCCTGTGCGGTGCTCACTCTTCGGGCGTCGACAACTGCAAGTCATCCAACAGATTGACAAACATCTCTATCGCCTCCCGCACATCGGCAAGGCGTATAAACTCATCGCCCGCAACTGGCTCGGGCTCACCGGGACCGATACCTACCGACGGACAATCGATATATGCCCTGTCGCTCCTTGCCGACGAGCCGAACGGCTCACAACCCAGCAACTCGGCACGGCGTACAAACGGATGTTGCATATCTATATGCGAAGCCTCTGCCACTCCGGGCATCGGGGTCATCTCACACGGCAACGCAGCTTGCAGCAACGACAATATCTCATCATTGGTATAGCAGTCGTTGGCTCGCACCTCTATCATAAACCGGCAACTATCGGGTACCATACCCTCATCGGCAGCCGCTTCTATCGATGCGGCGGTAAACTTTACCTCTCCCAACGTTACCGACAACCTCTCCAAATGGAAATCCTGCAAAGCTGCCAGCGCAGGAAGAGCCTTGTATATGGCATTCACACCATCACCCTTGGTAACACTACCGGCCTTTCCCTTCACCTCACAACCGAGCCTCATATACCCACGCTCCGATACGGCCGGCCGCATATCTGTGGGCTGCCCCACAACGGCAAAATCGGGCTTGGGCAGGTGTTGCCATACAGAGTCGAGCTCTTCGACATCGGCCTCACCCTCCTTGCACGAGACCCAGAAAATCATATTATAGGGCTGCGGCGTACCCGACAACAGCCTGAAAGCCGCCCACAACGATACGGCCGAAGCACCGAAACGGTTGATACCTATACCATAAAGGCAGCACTCATCCTCAACCGGCTCATACGGGTCGCGGCTCCACCCTCCGGCAGGCAACGACATATCGATACCCACTTCCAGCAGCAACGTAGGAAGCGACTCGTCATAGGCTGCCGATACAGCCCACACCTGATTTCCCTCGCGATGGGTCTCGTAACCGTCTTGCTGCAACTGCGACTCCCACAAGTCGGCAACGGCACGTCTTTCGCATCGGGGAGCCAATGCCCGCACCTGTCGCTGCAACAACTCTATGGCGGCATAGTATATCTCATCTTTCCTGTCATCGGTCATAACGGTGATGAATTTTAGTGTTCCACAAAACAAACTTACAACAAATAATTCAGAAAAAGAAGATGTTGCCCCTTTTATTCCATATTTGTCCCTCCCCATCATGCCATCCATCATATTTTCCATACAACAGAGAGCCTCCGGAGAATAGGCTCTTATATCAGTTAGTAATTATATATCATTAGTTATCAATAATATAAATGCATTTTTGAGAGTTGTAGATAACAAAATAGCACCAAATCTATTCGCTGTTAAATTACCGGACGAATGCTGTCCACTCAAGGTGCAACAAAGGAATGGATAGGTACAAAATGGCATTCCACAAGATGCTGTCGGAGCAAGATGAGGGAAAATGGAAAGGCAAGGTATGGTCGTAGACCAGTTTCCACTTTTTCTTTTCCCTTCAAGATAGGTATGTGACTTAATATATTTTATTATCAGATATATAATAC
>UQMR01000016.1 GCA_900542255.1 uncultured Porphyromonadaceae bacterium | reverse complement strand
CTGCGGCGTGACAGGGCTGGCCATCTCTACCATCATCAACGTACCCACAGGAGCAAGCATCGTATTCACCCTCGTCGTAGTATACGCCGCCGCCAAAGCATACAGTCGCATAGCAATGGCCCTGAAACGCAAAAAACAGCTTCGCCAGGCAACAGAACAATAAACACACGCGCCTGTCGTTTTATATAAGAATGGAACCGCGCAAGATATACCGCCTCGCACCCCTGCTTATCATAGCAGCAGGATTGCTGGCAAGTTGCTCCAACAACAAGAATACGGGTTGGAGCCGCTTCTACCATTCGTTCACCACACGGTATAACGTCTACTTCAACGGCATAGAGAACTATAAGGAGCAACTGAAAGTTCAACAGGAAAAGTACGAAGACAACTTCACAGACATCCTGTACCTCAACCCGGCCGAGGCATACAACAACCCCAAAGACCCTCAACCGCAAGGCTCCTTTGACCGTACAATAGAAAAATGCCAGAAAGCCATACAGAACCACAGCATAAAAAGCAAACCCAAGCGCAACCAGAACAAGCGCAATAACGCCGACTACAAGGCCTTCATGAAACGCGAGGAGTATAACCCGTTTATACACAACGCCTGGATGCTCATGGGCAAAGCACAGTACCAGAAGGGCGACTTTCTGAGTGCCGCCGCCACGTTTATGTACGTGTCGCAGCATTTCACGTGGCTGCCCAAGGTTGTGGCCGAGGCAAGGTTGTGGCAGGCTCGCAGCTACATAGCCCTCGACTGGATATATGAAGCCGAGGATGTGCTATACAAAGCCAACAACGACAGCCTCCCGCCCTCGTTGCAAGGCGAATTTGCATCGGTCAACGCCGACTATCTCATCCACAACAAAAAATACCGCGAAGCCATCCCCTTCCTCGAAACGGCTATCAAAAACGAACCCAACAAGCAGCAGCGCGCCCGCATGACATTCTTGCTGGGACAACTGTACACCCTCGACAAGAAACCGCAAGAGGCCTATAAAGCCTTCCGGAAAGTAATCTCCATGAATCCGCCCTACCGCACGCAATTCAACGCCCGCATCAAGATGAGCGAGGTATTCAGCGGCAGCGATATAGAAAAAGAGGTGGCATCGCTCAAAAAGATGACCCGGCGAGGGGTCAACAAAGACTACCACGACCAGATATACTACGCCATAGGCAACCTATATCTCTCGCGCCAAGACACGGCACAGGCCATAGCCAACTACAACACGGCCGTAGCCAAAAGCACCCGCAACGGCATAGAAAAGGCCGTGTGCCAAATCACTCTCGGCAACCTCCTCTTCGGCCGGCGTGAATATGTAGACGCTCAACCTTGCTACTCAGAGGCTTTGCCGCTGCTCAGCGAGGACTACCCCGACTACAAACTGCTCAGCAAACGCTCGGAGGTGCTCGACAAACTTGTCGTATATGCCCAGAACGTAGAGCTGCAAGACAGCTTGCAAACCCTTGCCGCCATGAGCGAAGAGGAGCGCAACGCCTGCATACAGAAAATCATCGACGCCCTTATCGAGCAGGAGAAAAAAGAGGAGGAGGAACGCCGCCGCGAAGAGTATCTGGCCCAAAACGAAGGTATAAGCAACCTCTTGGGCGGAAATGCCAACCAACCCACCACCAACGTACTCAACACCGACGGGTCGTGGTATTTCTATAACCAGACCCTCATCAACGCCGGTAAATCGGAGTTCCAGAAGAAATGGGGCTCGCGCAAACTCGAAGACGACTGGCGGCGACGCAACAAATCGGGGTTCTCGGCTGCCGATTTTGCCGAAACCGGCAGCATAGACTATGACGATGAGGAGGAGAACGACTCTACCTACAACGAGAGCGAGCTGCCCGAAGACAGCGCTGCCATCGCCGCCGAAAACGACCCGCATCAAATAGAGTTCTACCTCAAACAAATCCCTCTTACACCCGAGGAGCTTGCCGTGTCGAACGAAATCGTTGCCGAGGGACTGTACAACATGGGTATCATCCTGAAAAACGACCTCGAAGACTATGAGGCCGCCTCAGAGACCTTCGACGAGCTGGAACGCCGCTTCCCCGACAATCCATACCGCCTCGATACCTACTACAACCGCTATCTCATGCACATGCGCAACAACGAAACATCGCAAGCCGAGACATTCCGCTCGAAGATACGTACGACATTCCCCGAGAGCGAATACGCACAAGCCTTGGCAGACCCGCACTATTTAGACAAACTGCGCAACATGGGAGCCCTGCAAGACTCTATATACCAACAAACATACGCAGCCTATCTCGACAACCGCAACGACATCGTACATGCCAACTACCAATACATGCAAGAGCATTATCCGCTCTCAGACATCATGCACAAGTTTATGTTTGTCAACGCAATGGCATACATAGGCGACAAAGAGTTTGACAAGTTCAAGGAGTCGGTGCAAGAGCTACTCTCAAAGTATCCGCAAGCCGATGTAAGCGACTATGCCGGCAATGTACTCAAAGGCATTACCCAAGGACGCACCGTAGCCGGAGGCAACGTGCGGGGCATGATATGGAAAACACGCCTCGGCAACGACTCGACAGCCATAGCAAACGACTCGACGGCAACCTTTACGCTGGCGCCCAACGAGCCGCACTACTTCCTGCTGGTATATGCCACCGATAGCGTGTCGGGAAACCAATTACTGTTTAACGTAGCCAAATTTGACTTCTCAAACTTCCTTGTCAAAGATTTCGACCTCGAAGTAATGACATTTAACGAAATATCTATCCTCGTTGTCAAAGGATTTAATAACTTTGACGAGTTGGTACACTACCGCAAAGTGATGACCGATGACCCGGAGTTTGTCATACCCGACGGCGTGAGACCTGTCATGATAAGTACGCACAACTTCGACCTGCTCCTCCAAGGTCGCACTTTCGAAGAGTACTTCGACTTTTTTGACAACTACTACAACCCAGAAAATGATGAAGAACCCTACTATCCTGTGGGCAGACGATGAAATAGACCTCTTGAAGCCGCATATCATGTTCCTCACGCAAAAAGGCTACGAACTGGTTACGGTATCGAACGGCGTAGACGCCCTTGAAGCCTGTGAGAACAACGATTTCGACCTCATCATCCTCGACGAAAACATGCCCGGATTGAGCGGCCTCGAAACGCTTGTCCGCATCAAAGAAGTACGGCCCGACATTCCCGTTATCATGATTACCAAAAGCGAAGAGGAAAACATCATGAACCAAGCCATAGGGAATAAAATCGCCGACTATCTCATAAAGCCTGTCAATCCCAACCAGATTTTCCTTTCAATCAAGAAAAACCTGCACAGCCGCGAAATCATCTCGGGCGAAACCACCAGCAACTACCAGCAGGAATTCAACCACATAGGCAGCCTCATATCGCAAGCCGACTCGTGCGACGAGTGGATTGAGGTATACCGCAAACTCGTGCATTGGGAACTCGAACTGTCTCATGCCGAGACCAATATGGAAGACCTGCTGAAAATGCAGAAGATAGAGGCCAACGCCGCCTTCGCCAAGTTTGTGAAGAAAAACTACGAGCGATGGATTACAACCGACGACCACCCGCTCATGAGCCACGAGATATTCAAGAAGAGGGTCTTCCCGCTGCTCGACAACGGCGAGAAAATTTTCTTTGTCCTCATAGATAACTTCCGGCTCGACCAGTGGCGCATCATACTCCCCATCATCAGCAACTACTATACATTCGAGGAAGACCTCTATTACAGCATCCTCCCCACAGCCACACAATATGCCCGCAACGCCATCTTCTCGGGACTGATGCCCCATAAAATTGCCGAAATGTTTCCCGACCTGTGGGTCGACGAGGAGGAAGAGGAGGGCAAGAACCTCAACGAAGCCCCACTCATAAAGACACAAATAGAGCGGTTCCGCAAGTCGTATTCCTTCTCATACACCAAAATCAACGAGAACTCTTTCGGCGAGAAAGTATTGAGCAACTTCGGCACGCTGACCAACAAACAACTCAACGTGTGTGTACTCAACTTCATAGACATGCTGTCGCATGCCCGCACCGAATCGAAGATGATACGCGAGCTCGCTTCGAGCGAGGCTGCATACCGCTCTCTCACAGAGTCGTGGTTCAGACACTCGTCGGCTCTCGACCTGTTCAGGAAAATTGCCGAAAGCGGTTACAAGGTCATTCTCACCACCGACCACGGCACCATACACGTAGACAATCCCATCAAAGTCATAGGCGACAAGAATACCAATACCAACCTGCGTTACAAAGTGGGCAAATCGCTCAGCTACAATCCCAAACAGGTTTACGAGATAAAATCTCCCACCCGATTCGGATTACCTGCACCCAACCTCAGCTCTACCTACATCTTTGCCACCAACCGCGATTTCTTTGCCTACCCCAACAATTACAACTACTACGTAGGCTACTACAAGAATACATTCCAGCACGGAGGCATCTCTATGGAAGAGATGATGATACCCCTCGTAACGCTATCACCCAAATAACACATCACGACATGACAACCATACATATCGACAACCTCGACGGGCTGCACACCGCTGCCCGTTCTTTTATAGACCTCATAGGAGATAACACCGTATATGCCTTCTACGGCAATATGGGCGCCGGCAAAACCACCTTCATCAAAGCCATCTGCGAAGAGCTGGGTGTGACCGACGTGATAAACAGCCCTACCTTTGCCATCGTCAACGAATACCGCACAAGCAACGGGCATACCATCTTTCACTTCGACTGCTACCGCATAGCCCAGCTGAAAGAAGCCCTCGACATGGGCTGCGAAGACTACTTCGAGAGCGGCGAACTCTGTTTCATCGAGTGGCCCGAAAACATAGAGCAACTCCTACCCGACAGCTGTGTGCCGGTACACATAACAGTCAACGACGACGAGTCGCGCACCATTACGATAGGATAAGGGTTATCCCCGTTTCTGATAACTCAGTACCGCCCACGTACTGAGCAGAAGAGCAAAACCTGCCAGACACAAGAACTGGCCGTACAACTCGGCCATGCCGCTGCCTTTGAGATAGACGGCACGCAGTATCTCTATAAAATAGCGAGGCGGCAATAGTGCCGCTATACATTGTGCCCAACCGGGCATAGACTCTACCGGCGTAAAAAGACCGCTCATCAAGATAAACAGCACGGCAAAAAAGAACATGATAAACATAGACTGCTGCATCGTTGAGGAGTAATTGGAGACAATAAGCCCCACTCCCGACATAACGATTGTAAAGAGCAAGGCCGCCAAATATATTGTCAGCAAACTGCCGGCCGGCGAAAGCCCATATATCCAATACGCCAGCAACAACGCCAACGAGAAGATAACGATTCCCATAATCCAATATGGGATGAGCTTGGCGAGAATAAACTCCCACTTGCTCACGGGCGATACGTTGATTTGCTCAATGGTACCTATCTCCTTCTCACTTACGATATTGAGCGCCGGCAAGAAGCCGCCTATCGTTATCACAAGTATAATCATCAACGCCGGTATCATAAAAAAGCGATAGTTGAGCGTGGGGTTGTACAGATAGAGTACCGACAACCTGCCCGGCGACACCATCGACTCCCCTCTGCCGGCCCGCAACTCGTCGACAAAATCATTTATTATCGTCACCAGATAGTTACTTCCTATACTGCCCTTCGTGCCATCTACGGCGTTGGCCGAAATCTGCAACGCCACATTGTTGCCCGACTCTATGTCTCGCTCCATACCCTGCGGTATCTCTATCACAATATCGGCACGGCCGGTCGAGATAGCCTGTTCGCCGGCGCTATAACTTGCGGCGGCAGGCTGCATATCGAAATAACCCGAAGCCGCGATTTTGTCCGACAACCGGCGGGAGAGCTGCGTGCGGTCATTATCGACCACCGTCACGGCCACATCGGTCACCTCCATCGTCGCTACCCACGGCATGATAAGCATCACAAGTATAGGGAACATAATCACCAACTTAGGCAGCAACGCATTGCGTATGAACTGCTTGAACTCTTTCTCCAATAAAAAACCCATTCTTGCCATACTACCCGAGCCTGTTTTTGAAGTTCTTCAATGATAGCGCCATCAATGCGACGGTCATTCCCGTCAGTATCGACGCCTCTACATACACCTGAGCCAAAGTCTGCCCCTCTATCATCATCTTGCGCGCCGCCATAATATACCATTTGGCGGGTATCACATTGGAAATGTACTGCAAGAGCGGCGGCATGCTCTCTATGGGGAATATCATGCCCGAGAGCAACATCACGGGCAACATGAGCAACATTACCGAACCCAACATCGCCACCGCCTGCGTATTCACGACGGTCGATATAAACAATCCCAATGCAAGCGACAGGACGATGTATACCAGCGACAAAACGCACAGACCGGCAATGCCTCCCGTCATGGGCACATCCAACAGGAAATAAGCCAGGAAGAGTATTGTCAGCAAGTTGAAGCAGGCTATCACCAGATAGGGCACCATTTTGGAAAAGATTATGTAGATAGGCTTCACCGGCGATGCCAGCAGCACCTCCATAGTACCCTGCTCCTTTTCCCGGACAATAGATATGGAGGTCATCAGCGCCGATATGAGAATAAACGTCAAGCCCATAATACCGGGGACGAAATTATACGAGCTGCGCATCTGCGGATTGTATAACATGCGCATGTGTGTCGTCACGACAGCCTCTTTGCGGGCAGCCGGCATCTCGCTTGCCATTGCCTCGCGTATTATCGAGGAGGCATAAAAAACCTCGTTGGCTGCGATATTGGGATTGGAGGCATCTACGATAAGCTGTATCGAAGGCTCCCGGTCAAAATCGGGACCAAATACAATGGCCATCTCGGCCTTGCCGGCACGCAACTGCGGCTCGATGGGACGGGCCGTAGCATACTCACCCACAACCGTAAAATAGGGATTCGACTCGAAACGGGCCACCAGCCGCCGCACCGTCTCGCTACGCTGCGACGAGACGACCGCCAAGTCGATGTTGTTGATTTCGTTGGAAAGGGCAAAACCGAATATCACTATCATCAGCACAGGCATGACAAGCAGAATAAGCATCGTACGCTTATCTCTGAAAATATGGAGAAACTCCTTCCTTACAAATGCCGCAAATACACCCATAACATGCTATTCTTTTCGCCATGCGTTCCGTGCCAAAGCCCTGAACACCTCGTCCATCGTAGATACACCAAAATCGCTTTTCAGTCTGCGAGGTGTGTCCAATGCACCGATGCGCCCGTCT
The DNA here is from genome assembly GCA_900542255.1 of uncultured Porphyromonadaceae bacterium. GTDB lineage: Bacteria > Bacteroidota > Bacteroidia > Bacteroidales > Barnesiellaceae_A > Barnesiella_A > Barnesiella_A excrementipullorum. Next base: position 31,529 of record UQMR01000016.1, on the reverse strand, counting down.
ACCATGATAGAAACTCTATTGCAATACTCGGCCTCATCCATATAGTGTGTAGTGACAAATATGGTGATGCCTTGCTCTGCCGCCGCATATATCATCTCCCAAAACTGCCGGCGTGTCGCAGGGTCGACACCCCCGGTAGGCTCATCGAGAAAAACAATGCGGGGACGGTGGAATATAGCCACCGAGAAGGCCAACTTTTGCTTCCAGCCCAGGGGCAACGACTTGACATAGGCATTGCGTTCTTTCTCGAAGTGAAGCTCGGCCAGCAACTCGTCGGTACGGTCTTTTATCTCCCTCTCGCCGACCCCGTAGATGCCGCCGAAAAGCCGTATGTTCTCCCACACCTTCAAGTCTTCATACAGCGAGAAGCGTTGGCTCATATACCCTATATTGTTCTTTATATCTTCATATTGTGTCTCTATGTTGTACCCCGCCACAAAACCTCGTCCCGAGGTAGGGCGACTCAGCCCGCACAACATTCTCATGGCGGTAGTCTTGCCCGCACCGTTAGCGCCCAGGAAGCCAAAAATTTCACCGCGCTCTACCGAGAAGGTGATATGGTCGACAGCCGTAAAGTTGCCGAAACGCTTGGTGAGCTCTTCTACCCTGATTACACTATCCATGATATTTATCTTCAAGTTGCATGTAACAATCTTCAATCGTAGCGGCAACCCGGCGTATGACCAAATTGCGATGCCCGCAAGTTGCAAGGTATGCCCGCAGCCGTTCCGCCACATCGGCATCGGCCGTAAAGTGATGCTCTACACCGAATGTGTAACACCGCTTGACCCCCTCGAAATTTCTTATATCGCCCAACAGCCTATACATCTCTTCGCTCTCGGCCGCCCACAACATATCGTTATACGAGGCTATTATATGCTGTGGTGTATCTACCTGCATAAACTCGCCCTCCCGCATCAGGGCGATGCGGTCGCAGCGGTTGGCCTCGTCCATATAGGGTGTAGATACGAGTATCGTTATTCCGTAACCGCGCAAGGTGTCGAGCATATCCCAGAACTCCTGTCGGCTCACGGGGTCGACTCCTGTCGTAGGCTCATCGAGGAGAAGTACCGACGGCTTATGTATCAATGCACAGCAAAGAGCGAGCTTCTGTTTCATACCTCCCGAGAGATTGCCGGCCTTGCGTCTCGCGAAAGGCTCTATCTGACTGTATATGGGGGCTACCAAAGCATAATTCTCCTTGATGGTGGTGCCGAAGACCGATGCATAGAATGACAAATTCTCCTCTACGCTCAAATCCTGATAAAGCGAGAACCTCCCGGGCATGTAGCCGAGACGCCGCCTTATCTCCTTGTATTGCCCTTTTACATCGTAACCATCTACCCATGCCTGCCCGCCGTCGGGTAATATGAGGGTTGCCAAGATTCTGAACAACGTGGTCTTGCCGGCACCGTCGGCGCCGATAATACCATACAGCTCGCCGCGATGCACCGTGAAAGTCACATCTTTCAGCGCATTTACAGGGCCGTAACTGCGGGTCAGACGGTCGGTTACTATGGCATCCATATCATTTACGCAATTCTATCTCTCCGTACATGCCCAGCTTTATGTAGCCATCGTTTTCTACGGCAACCTTCACGGCATACACAAGATTGGCTCTATCGTCTTTCGTAGGGATGCTCTTGGGCGTAAACTCGCTCTCTGACGAAATCCACGCCACCGTACCGGTATATTCGCGCCGTTTGTCACCGCCGAAATCGGCATATACGGTTACGGTATCGCCCAGAACCATGTCGGCGAGTTGCACCGAGGTGACGTATGCCCTCAGAAAGAGATGACGCATATCGGCTACCTTAAAGAGAGGCATGCCTTGCACGGCAAATTCGCCGGCCTCGACATACCGTGCCAGCACCGTACCGGCCAAAGGCGAATATATCTTGCATTTTGCCAACCTGTCTGCGGCCTGCGCTACCTGCAATTCGGCCTGCGCCACCAGAGCATCGGCACTCCCCGCATTATTGCGCAATGCCGACTCTTGTGCTGCCAGTTGGCTGCGCAAGAGAGCTATCTGTGCCACCACGTCATCGAGCTGCTTGGTAGTTGCCGCCTTGGCCTCTACCAGTTTTTCTACGCGGGCACGCTCATATTCCTGCTTGGCAAGTTGCTCTTTCAGAACGGCAATCTGCTTCTCCACATCGGGCCGGCTGCTGCGCGCCGAGGCGAGCGACTGTTCGGCCTGCAACTTGGCAAGATACAACTGCACCGAGTCTATCACGCCTACCACCGTATGGGGCAAGACCGTATCACCCTCGGCCAAATTCAGCCACAATATACGCCCCGAAGCCTCACTCGATACCGTTACCTCGGTAGCCTCGAACGTTCCCGCCGCCTCGAAATCGCTATCGTTGTTACAGCCCGGCAGCGCAAGGAGCAGACATGCCGCCACCCAAAAATTCGTTGTCAACCTATTCATTACGTGTCAGTTTTATATCGTAAATACTTTTCAGCAACTCTATCTCGTGTATCGAGCGCGTTATTTTTGCATTGTTTTCCTTGGTGAGCTCCGCCAGGAGGTCGCTCACACTTATCACGCCATTTTTCAGTTTTGCCTCGGCGGCCTGGCGTATCGAGGTACGCAAGGCTATGATTTTGTCATCGTCGGCAGTAACCTTCTGCAAGCGTTCGACGGTCTGCCGCTCCTCAGAGAGTTGCAGGGCCGTATTGAAACGGAAGGTCTCGCGGGTATTTTCGACTTGCCTGCGAGCCAGCTCTATCTTGGAGAGGCTGTTCTTATGAGTGTAAAAGCCGCTTATGTTCCATTGCAACCTTACGCCGACGATATAGTTCCACGTCCAGCGATTCTCTACCATATCCTCAAACATATTCAAGCCCGGATTGCCGTAAAATCCCTGTGCAAAGGCGCCGAACTGAGGCATGACAGAGGCCTTTATACCTCGCCGCTGTGCCTCTAAGCGAGCAATCTGCGCATCATACAACCGCATCTCGGGACGCTCGTCGATACCGGTTTCCATCCACACCTCCGAATAGGCCGGCTTGGCAATCGCAGCTTTCTCTATGCTGTCATCGCCTACCAGTATGGCAAGCATCTTGCGATAGACTGCCAGCGACGACTCTATCTGCACCCGCTGCTGCTGCGTGGTAAGCAACTCCACCTCAACGGCATCGAGGTCACTCGGCAATGCCACGCCATTCGATACCATGGCCGACACGCTGTTGTAATTCTCTTGCAGGAGCCGCTTCATCTCGTCATTCTGCGCCAGCTGTTCCTCCAGCAGGAGAATGCCGAAGTAAAGGTCGTTTACCCTTTTGCCCAAAGCATACAGCTCTACGGCGATGCTTTGCCGCGACACCTCGCCTTCTGCCCGCTCCACTTCTTTACGAGCTTGGGTAGCGCCGCCGTCCCATATAATCTGGCTCACGTCGAGCATGACCTTATATTGGTCACGGTTAAGCCCCTTCATATCGACTCCCATTTTTGAGAAGAGAGACTCTATCTCCGAGGGGAATGCAACAACATCCGACTGGTATGTTGCCTGTGCCGACAAGGTTATCCGGGGCAAATATGCCTTGGCCGCATTGGACAGCGACAAGCCAGTCATCTTGTCTATCAAATCATATTGCTTAATGAGCGGATAGTTTTCCCGCGCCATACGCTGGCAATCTTCTACCGTCACCTGTGCTGCGACTTGCAACAAACTGCACACGCAACACATACACATTATCACAATCCTATTCATACGCATTATTATTTTGCAACAGCCGTTGCATGATTATCTTTACATTCTCACGCTTGCGGGCTTCGAAGAAAGCCTCCCGCGAACCGTAGTAATTCTCGATAATCACATCCAACACCGGCAATGCCAAAAAGACAAACAAATTCAACGACACTACATCCATGATAAAGTCTACAATGCTGATAGGTTTCATACCCTCTTCTACAATCATCTTATCCCAGTCGCGTTGCAACGGAGGCAATACCTTCGACCATGCAAAACGCAACTTGTGTTCCATCAACCTGCGCCGCCCGGTATTATGAGCAAGCTCATTCAGCAGAAAGCGCGGCAAATCGGGGTGCTTCACCAAAAATTCAAAATGGCGGTCGACAACTGCCGTTATCTTCTCCAACGGTGTCATATCGGGCTTAAAAATGACGTCGGTAACCATCTTGGACAACAGAGCTATTTTCTCGTTGAAAATCTTGTTGAACAACCGCTCTTTCGTTCCGAAATAGTAATGCAGCATAGCATGAGTCACGCCGGCGTTATGGGCTATCGTCACCGTCTTGGCGCCTTCATAACCTCGCGACATAAACTCTTGCTCGGCTGCAAGCAGTATCGCCTGCTCGGTATCTTTACTGAGTGGCGAGTGTTTTCCATTCATAGTTATCTCCTCCTTACGACGATTACTATCAAGGTTGTTTAACAAGCCTGTTAATACAAAGATAGAGTATAGCAAAGAGGTTGTCAATAGCTGAATATATGTTTAACATTTTTTTGTTTTAATACTCAAAATAAAGAATATTCACCTACCACATGCCCTATTTATTTCTATATCACACAACAACAACCCTCGCCACAACACTCCGTCACAGATAGCCAAAAGACAATACGTCTATATATATATATATATATATATATATATATATATATTAAGACATTACAAGATATTATAACATATCATACGAAGCGACATTCATCCCGCTTTTGCACGAGAGGGTACTCCATAAAGAGACAAAAAAAGACGGGCTGAACTTCTCAGTCTAACCCGTCGGAATCCATTTGGAGATGGACAAGGGATAAATTTTACCACTTTATCCCTTTTTGGATACATCGATTTATACCATATAATTAAACAAAGCAATCAAATTTGGGTGTGTTAAAGAAAGTATATTACAATCAAAATACTACAAATATTATACTTTTCTTTAATTTATGAGAAAGCCACTTGCCATCCTCACGATGCAAATATACTAAACTTTTCAATATCATAAAAGGATTTTGACGCATAAAAGCAATATATTATGATTTTTTCACGCATAATGTATATTTCAACACATAGTGCTACACCAACACCATATATCGGTACAAAATGACCGCCGCACCACCCTGCCATGCAATCCGGAACGACAAAACGGCCGTAACAACAGAGCTACGGCATATCTCTCCACATCCATTTCAACGGAGAGCGACGAAGGGCTGCAATATGACAATATTTTATTACTTTTGCAGCACTAAAATTGGAACACCAACGTGATATATCCCGACAATTACGAACAGAAAGTAGGGTTCGACCAAATACGAGAAATTTTGCAAAATCGCTGCTTAGGCAGCTTGGGACGTGAGCTTGTCAACGAGATGAGCTTCATGACCGATTATCGTGCCATTACAGAACACCTGCATCTCACCGACGAGATGATGCAAATTCTACGCAGCGACAGCGAATTTCCCTCGGAGTGCTTTTTCGACGTAAAACCCATGTTGCGCCGGGTGCGCATAGAAGGCACCTTCATAGAAGTAAAAGAGCTGCACGACCTGCGTCGCTCGTTAGATACCATCAGGCGCACCGTAGCCTTTTTCCACACCGATGAGGGCGAACAGCCCCCCTACCCTTACCTCACAGAGCAGGCGCAGGGAGTAGCCACCTACCCGCGCCTCATTGCCGAGATAGACCGCATCATAGACAAGAATGGTACGGTAAAAGACAATGCCTCGCCAACGCTGCAAAGCATACGCCGCAACATCTCGGCAACCATATCGAGTATATCACAGATTCTATCGGGCATATTGCGACGCGCACAAAACGACGGGTATGTCGACCGCGACGTAACCCCCTCGGTACGCGACGGCAGGCTGGTAATACCCGTTGCACCCTCTTTCAAACGGAAAATCAGCGGTATCGTACACGATGAGTCGGCCAGCGGGAAAACGGTGTTTATAGAACCCGCCGAGGTCGTAGAGGCAAACAACCACGTACGCGAGCTGGAAATAGAGGAACGGCACGAGATAGTGCGCATCCTCACGGCCTTTACCGACACACTACGCCCGCACATCGACGAGATAGCCGCATCGTACGACTTCCTCGCCCGTATCGATTACATACGTGCCAAGGCACTGTTTTCGATAGAGATAGATGCCCGGTTGCCACACATCGAGAAAGAGTGTCAGATAGAGTGGTACCATGCCATACACCCGCTCCTGATGCTGGCCTTGCAGAAACAAGGCAAAACGCCCGTACCGCTCGACATCCATCTCGACAGCAACAACCGCATCCTGCTCATATCGGGACCCAATGCCGGAGGCAAATCGGTATGCCTCAAAACCGTGGGACTGTTGCAATATATGATGCAATGCGGTATGCCGGTGCCTATGTACGATAACTCGCACATGGGTATATTCGACAAAATATTCATAGACATAGGTGACGAACAATCGATAGAAGACGACCTGAGCACATATAGCTCGCACCTCGCACACATGAAGCAGTGTGTAAGACATTGCGACGAACGCTCCCTGCTGCTCATCGACGAATTTGGCGGAGGCACCGAACCGCAAATAGGAGGTGCCATAGCCGAGGCCCTGCTCGACCGCTTCAACAGCCACCGCTCATTCGGCGTTATCACCACCCACTACCAGAACCTGAAAAAGTTTGCCGAAGATACCGAGGGCATCGTCAACGGCGCCATGCTCTACGACCGGCACAAGATGCAACCGTTGTTTATCCTCTCCATAGGCAACCCGGGCAGCTCCTTTGCCATAGAAATCGCCCGGAAAATAGGCCTGCCCGAAGAGGTCATAGCCGAAGCCTCGGAGATTGTAGGAAGAGACTACATTTCGATGGACAAGTACCTGCAAGACATCGTCCGCGACAAACGTTATTGGGAAAACAAGCGGCAAAACATCCGGCTCAAAGAGAAGCAACTCGAAGAGCTCACCGCCCGATATGCCCAAAACCTCGAACGAATAGACAAGGAGCGCAAAGAATGGATTGCCAAAGCCCGGCAAGAGGCCCGCTCGCTCCTCGCCGAGACCAACGCCCAGATAGAAAACACCATTCGCACCATCAAGGAGTCTCAGGCCGACAAAGAAGCTACCAAAGAGGCGCGCCGGAAACTCGAAGAATATAAGGCGCAAATGCAGGATGAAAACAGACCCGACTCACACGACAAGATAGAACACGAGATAAAGAGACTGCATCGCCGGCAGAAACAAAAAGAAGCAAAAGCCGGCACCACAGAGCGCCAGAACAGTACCGGTGCAAGTAGCGACACGCCCATTGCCGTAGGAGATGCCGTGAGAATCAAAGGCGAAACCGCCGTGGGCGAGGTGCTGGCAGTAGGCAGCAAGGAGGCGACAGTGGCCTTTGGGCTCGTACAGTCGAAAATAAAACTCGACCGTCTGGAAAAGACCCAACACAAAGCCATAAAAAACAGTGCCGCTCAAAAGACAACATTCATCAGTGCATCGACCTACGAAGACATGCGAGAGAAACAACTCTCGTTTACTAACGAGATAGACGTCCGCGGCATGAGGGTCGATGAGGCCATACAAGCCATAGCCTACTTCATAGACGACGCCATACAGGTAAGTTGCAGCCGGGTGAGAATCTTGCACGGCACGGGTACGGGGGCACTGCGCAGCGCCATACGACAATATCTGAAAGGCGTAAGCGGCGTAGCACATTTTGCCGACGAACACATACAGCTGGGAGGAGCCGGCATCACGGTTGTCGACTTGGAGTAACGCACCCCTGCCGGGGAGGGTCATACCGCGTGCAATCAGCAAGCAAGCTCGTCGACCGTGTAATTCAGGAAATCGTTGAGGGGTTTCAGCAACAACAGTTTTTGCGCCACAGCCTCTACCCACTCTTGCTGCAAGAGAAACTCATCGGGCAGATGGCATACCACCGTATAGTCTTTCCGCATCATCCACCGGGCATGAGCCCCCTCTTTGGGGAATGGCCGAGGCACGGTTTTAAGCACCTCGCCATCAAATACAGGATAGGTCTCCTTAAATGCGGGGGCCTCTACAATAGAGTTCCACTCGTCGAGATTGTCGTAAATAGCTTGCCGCAGGGCTTTCAGCAAACGCGGCTCGGGGCACCATATACCGCCGCACAAAAGCACATTTCCGGGCTCTACATGCAGGTAATATCCCGCGCGCGGACTCTTCTTGCCGCCTCGCGCCATATAGGCCGAGAAGAACCTTTTATACGGCGTCTTGTCGGGCGAGAAACGGATATCGCGATATATGCGGTATATGCAATCTTGCGACTGCAAACCTTTCAGCTCCTCGTCTGCGACGGCAAGAAGCGATATAAGGCGTTGCACATCATCGACAAAGCCGGCTCGCAACACATCATATCGCGCTTTATGCTCATGAAACCAATCGCGGTTGTTGTGCGCACTGAGCTCTACCAGAAAATCAAGCAACTCACGCATCATATCAGCACACCCTTTTATGGTCGGCACCCTCTACATAATTAAGGAAGGCATTATTTACCAGACGATTGCCTCCGGGTGTAGGATAATTGCCTGTAAAATACCAGTCGCCGGGATGGTTGGGTATGGCCTGATGCAGCCCGTCGATGGTTTGGTATATAATCTCTATGGGACACTCTATTTCGTCGCTCGACAACATAGAGGCTATCTTTTCCGAAATCTCTTCGGCCGTAAATGGAGCATATATCTCGCGAACGTAGTTTACCACCTGCTCTTTGGGTAGGTTTCTTTGTGCCAGCGACTTGTTGTATACATCGGCAATGACATTCTCCATACCGCGCTCTTCGAGCAACTCCATAGCAGCCCTGAATGCAATAAACTCGCCCATGCGCGACATGTCTATACCATAGCAATCGGGGTAACGCACTTGGGGCGACGACGACACGATGACAATTTTCTTGGGGTGCAAGCGATTGAGTATCTTTATAATACTCTGCTTCAAGGTCGTACCCCGCACGATACTGTCGTCTATCACCACCAGATTATCTACATAGGGCTCTACCGTGCCGTATGTGATGTCATAGACATGCGCCGCCAGGTCGTTGCGGGTATCGTTCTCGGCAATAAATGTGCGCAGCTTTATATCTTTTATAGCCACCTTCTCTGAGCGTACACGCATAGAGAGTATGCGCCGCAAGTCAGCTTCGGGGATATTCCCCTCGTAACGCTGCAAAAGCTCTATCTTCTTGCCGATGAGATACTCCGTCATGCTTTCCAACATCCCGTAGAATGCCACCTCGGCCGTATTGGGGATAAACGAAAAGACCGTATGCTCCAAATCATAGTCGATACTGCGCAAGATAGCCGGAGAGAGAAGTTTACCCAGCATTTTGCGCTCGCGATAAATATCACAGTCGCTACCTCGCGAAAAATAGATGCGCTCAAACGAGCAAGCGCTGTAATTGAGGGGTTCGAGAATCTGTTCCAGAGCCACGTTGCCGCGTTTCGACACAATGATACTCTGCCCGGGATTCAACTCGTGTACGGCATCGGCAGAGATATTCATGACGGTTTGTATCACGGGACGCTCCGAAGCTATGACTACAATCTCGTCGTCTTGGTAATAAAAAGCCGGACGGATACCACGGGGGTCGCGGAATGCAAACATATCGCCGCTGCCCGTCTGCCCGCATATCACATAACCACCATCCCAATAGGGGGCTGTCGATTTGAGGATACGGGGTATATCGAGGTTGTCTTCTATCAAATCCGAGATGCACCCCTCGTGCCCCTCGCCTCTGAATTTCTCATACAACCTGCGATTCTCCATATCGAGCGCATGTCCTATCTGCTCCAAGATGATGAACGTATCCGCATAGAAACGAGGGTGCTGGCCTTGCGATACGATATGGTTGAATATCTCATCTACATTTGTCATGTTGAAGTTGCCGCAAAGCAACAGATTCTGCGACCGCCAGTTGTTGCGGCGCAGGAAGGGATGCACATACGACAACCCGGTCTTGCCGGTTGTGCTATAACGCAAATGCCCCATGTATATCTCACCTACAAAGGGAAGGTGTTTTTCTATCCACTCTATATCGGTGTCGTCATGCGGAGTCTGCATAATGGTTTTCTGCACTCTATCGAAGATTTCCTGTATGGCATTTGTGCCCAGGGCTCGCTCACGATAGATAAACTCCTCGGCCGGCCGAGCATGAAGTTTTACACACGACAATCCGGCACCTTCTTGCCCCCTATTGTGCTGCTTCTCCATGAGCAGCATCAATTTATTGAGACCATACATATAGGTACCATATTTCTCTTTGTAGTACGAAAGCGGTTTGAGCAAGCGAACCAAAGCAATGCCGCATTCGTGTTTGAGAGGCTCTAACATGTTGCTGTATTTTGCTGTATTGAATGATATGCAAAAGTAGTGTATTATTTCGGCATGTCGAAATAACCGCCCCACTTTTTGCATCGCAAATTTCGCATTTTGGCTGCTGCGTAAATCCTGCATACAAAACCGTGAGAACAGGCGACAACGACACGGCCCGTATACCACACGAGGGTGTGCCCGACTCTCTCCGGCACACCCTCGCATGAGATTTTGCGACAGGTCTCTTTATCAGCGGATAAAGAGCAACTCACGATATTTGGGCAAAGGCCACATTTCGTTATCGACCATCAGCTCGAGCTTGTCTATATGATAACGTATCTTTTCCATATAGGGAGCTACATTGTCGTGGTATGCGATAGCCTTTTCGCGCTCGTCTTCTATCTTATTGGCTACCTTGCGGGCATCTACCATGGCGGCTACCTCTTCCTTGATGATGAGCATGTGCGAGGCTATCTTCTCTATCTCCTCCATATCCTGGTTGGCTATAATCTCGCTCTTCTCGGCCGGGAAAAGGCTTTTTATCTTGAACACATTATCAATCAATACCGATTGGTATCGGGTGGCTACCGGTATGATATGATTGATGGCCAAGTCTCCCAATACACGTGCCTCAATCTGTATTTTTTTGGTAAAGAGCTCCCATTTCACCTCGTTGCGTGCGGCAAGCTCGGTCGAGGTCATTACGCCGGCTTTCTTGAACATTGCCACTGTCTCGGGTTTGAGATAGTTGTCATACATAAGCGGCGCACTGGTCTCGCAATCGAGACCGCGAGCAGCAGCCTCGGCTTTCCACTCATCGCTATATCCGTTGCCGTCGAAGTGTATAGGCTGGCTCTCTATAAGCAGTTTCTGCACCTCGCCGAGTATGGCGGTCTCTTGGGCTTCGCCGGCTTCGATGCGGGCGTCTACGGCCTCTTTGAACTCCATCAATTGGCAAGCCACGGCAGCATTGAGGGCAATCATTGCCGAGGCACAGTTGGCCGACGAACCAACGGCGCGGAACTCGAAGCGGTTACCGGTAAAAGCGAAGGGCGACGTACGGTTGCGGTCGGTATTGTCGAGCATAAGGTCGGGCACTTGCACAATATCAAGGCTCAAAGCATTCTTGTACGAGATATTGAGCAGGTCTTTCGAGGGGAGCTTCGCCATCTTATCGACCAACTCGCCGATTTGCTTCCCGAGGAAGATTGATATAATGGCTGGCGGTGCTTCGTTGGCTCCAAGGCGGTGTTGGTTGGTTGCCGAAATGATACTTGCTTTCAGTAACCCGTTATACTTATACACAGCTGCCATCACATTGGCTATAAATGTAAGGAACTGCAAGTTCGACTTCGGCGTTTTGCCGGGGGCAAAGAGCTGCACGCCGGTATCGGTACCCAGCGACCAGTTGTTGTGCTTGCCCGAGCCATTGATGCCCTTGAACGGTTTTTCATGCAGGAGCACACGGAAGTTGTGTCTGCGAGCCACCATATCCATGACATTCATCAAGAGCAGGTTATGGTCGTTGGCCAAATTCACCTCCTCATATATGGGAGCCACCTCGAATTGGTTGGGGGCCACCTCGTTGTGACGGGTCTTGCAAGGTATTCCCAGCTTGTGGCACTCTATTTCGAGCTCGCGCATAAAGGCCTCTACACGCATCGGTATCGAACCGAAGTAGTGGTCTTCGAGCTGTTGGTTCTTGGCGCTCTCGTGTCCCATAAGCGTACGCCCGGTAAGCATCAGGTCGGCACGGGAACTATACAACGCCTCGTCTACGAGGAAATACTCCTGCTCCCAGCCGAGGTAGGCATATACTTTCTTTACATTCTCATCGAAGTATTGGCACACGGCAGTAGCTGCCTTGTTGACACTGTTGAGGGCTTTCAGCAGCGGTGTCTTATAATCGAGCGACTCTCCCGTGTATGAAATGAATATCGTAGGAATACACAATGTCTTGTTGAGGATAAATGCAGGCGACGAAATATCCCATGCCGAGTAACCGCGGGCTTCGAAGGTACTGCGTATACCGCCGCTGGGGAAACTCGATGCGTCGGGCTCTTGCTGTATGAGCAGCTTGCCGCTGAACTCTTCTACAATACCGCCCTTACCGTCGTGCTCGATAAAACCATCATGTTTCTCGGCTGTACCATCGGTAAGCGGCTGGAACCAGTGCGTATAGTGGGTTACACCCATATCTATCGCCCATTGTTTCATGCCTTCGGCTACGCCGTCGGCCACTTCGCGACTCAACGCTTTCTGGTTGTCAATGGCATCTACCAAGGCGTCATACGTTTTTTTAGGCAGGTACTTGAACATCTTCTCGCGATTGAAGACATACTCGCCATAATAATCAGAAGGCCGTCCTTGCGGTTCTGGGACTTCTACCGGTTTTCTACCGAAAGTCTCTTCTACTGCTTTGAATCGTAACATTGTAAATAAAGATATTTGTTATAGGTGATAGGTGATATTTGCTATTTCATAATTTCCAGTTTCCGATGCGTTCCACGGCTTCGAGCGTATCCTCATGGCTTCCGAATGCCGTAAGCCGCAGATATCCTTCGCCCGACGGACCGAAACCCGAGCCGGGCGTGCCCACGATATTGCATTCTGAGAGAAGCCTGTCGAAGAAATTCCACGAAGTCATTCCTGCGGGAGCTTTCACCCATATATAGGGGGCATTTTCTCCGCCATATACTTGCAGACCGGCGGCTTGCAGGTTGGTGCGTATAAGTGCCGCATTGCGCATGTAATAGTCTGTGAGGCTACGTGTCTCACGCATGCCATCGGGCGAGAATACGGCTTGGGCAGCCCGCTGTACGATGTAGGGCACACCGTTGAATTTTGTGCATTGGCGGCGATTCCACAAAGCGCCAAGGGGTACTTTCGCACCCTTCTCGTCTCGGGCACACACCTCATGGGGCACAACCGTATAGCCGCAACGCAGCCCTGTGAAACCGGCCGTCTTCGAGAAGCTGCGGAACTCTATGGCAACCTGCCGGGCTCCCTCTATCTCATATATGCTATGCGGGATATCGTCGTTGCGGATAAAAGCCTCATAGGCCGAGTCGAACAATATAAGCGCATCGTTGCTGAGGGCATAATCGACCCACGCTTTGAGCTGCGCACGGGTAAGCACCGTACCGGTGGGGTTATTAGGATAACACAGGTATATCATGTCGGGGCGCTCGACAGGCAATGCCGGCACAAAGTCGTTCTCTGCCGTACAGGGCAAATATATCATGCGGCTCCACCTGCCCTCGGCAAGATAGCTCCCGGCCCGGCCTGCCATGGCGTTACTGTCGACATATACGGGATATACCGGGTCGGTAACAGCCACCCGATTGCCAAGGCTCAAAATATCGCCGAAATTACCCGTGTCGCTTTTGGCTCCATCACTTATAAAGATTTCATCGGCAGCCATCTCTATACCGCGGCGGCGATAATCATTTTCCACCACCGTTTCGCGCAAGAACTCGTATCCTTGCTCGGGGCCGTACCCACGGAACGTTTCGGCATGCCCCATCTCATCTACCGCCTTATGCAAGGCCGCTATCACAGCCGGAGTCAACGGCTGCGTAACATCTCCTATACCGAGGCGTATGATGCGCTCGCCCTTATGCTGCGACATATAGTGCGAAACCCGTTGCGCTATCTCTGAAAACAAGTAGCTGCCGGGCAAATCGAGAAATCTATTATTTATATGTGCCATTGTAGTCTCTTCTTTATTATTCCAACCATGTTCCCTCAAATACGGTAACGGCATCGCCTGTCATAAATACGTGGTTCGAGGTTTCGTCCCACTCTATCTGCAAGTCGCCTCCCACCAGCCGGAGCGTGGCGGCCCTGCGCGAACGGTCGTTCAAGACGGCTGCTACCAACGAAGCGCATGCTCCCGTACCGCAGGCCAGTGTCTCGCCCGCACCGCGCTCCCATACTCGCATTTGCAACACATCGGGAGCGAGCACTTTGACAAACTCTACATTCGTACGGCGCGGGAATAGCTCATGATGCTCTATGGCACGGCCTATGGCATGAAGGTCGTATGCCTGCAAATCATCGAGGAAAATCACCGCATGGGGGTTTCCCATAGAGACACAAGTCATAGAGAAACGATGCCCGCACACCTCTATGGGCTGCGCTACGACACGGTCGCCGGGCAGCAATACGGGGAGGTCGCCCGGCAATAACCGCGGCTCGCCCATATCGACCTTTACCGACGTCACCCGCCCGTGGGCAACAGTAAGATATATCCGCTTGACACCCGCCAGGGTTTCGAGGGTCAATTCTGTTTTATCGGTCATCCCGTGGTCATACAGATACTTGCCTACACACCGGGCTGCGTTACCGCACATCTCGGCTTCGGTACCATCGGCATTAAACATACGCATACCGAAATCGCAAGTCTTAGAGGGAACTATCATCACCAGCCCGTCAGAACCTACTCCGAAATGCCGGTCGCTCATTTTCACAGCCAGCGAGGAGAGATGCGGCGGAATAGCTTCAAAGCCGTTTATATAAATGTAGTCGTTGCCGGCTCCTTGCATTTTGGTAAATTTCATGACTTCGCTTTTTACGATTATTCACCCCCGATTACCAGTGTCGTTCGCCAATAGAAAAACAGGGACCTTTCAGTCGGGTCGGGCTTTATTCGCTATGTCGTCCAGCCTACCTAACCAAAAAGACAGAGCCGCGGCATGCCGCGGCTCTACATATAGCTGTCGTAATCTCCCTTGTAAAAAACAAGAGCATACTCGAAATCGAGTGGCGTATCCGGGGTGAGTTACTAAACATTACCTTTTGCCTTTGAAAACGACGCAAAGGTAAGCAAAAGTGCAGAAACAACCATGATTTTGATGCACATTTTTTTATATTATTTTGTTTTTGTTCTTCAACAAGGCTCTGATGCATGCCACGGCACACCCCTCTTGGCATTTTTTTTCTCAAAAGCATACATTTGAGACTGCTGCCTGCCATAAAATTACTAACTTTGTACGGTTTTCACGATAGAAACCAAACAATACCTCAAACTAAGATATTTGTAGAACACCATTATATATTCTATCGTAATGCACTATCTCAAACGAGCCTCGCTTATACTCGACGACGGAACGGTATTCCGGGGTAAATCCTTTGGTTATGAAAAGCCCGTAGCGGGTGAAGTCGTATTCAACACGGCCATGTCTGGCTATCCCGAGAGTCTCACAGACCCCTCGTACGAAGGCCAAATACTGGTTTTTACCTACCCGCTGATAGGCAACTACGGCGTGCCTGCCCGCGATACGGTGCAAAACCTGTCGGCCTACTACGAATCGGAAAAGATTCACGTCGAAGCCATCGTCATATCCGACTACTCATTTGAATACAGCCACTGGAATGCCGACAAGAGTCTTGCTCAATGGCTGCAAGAAGAACACATCGCCGGCATCTGCGACATAGATACGCGAGCGCTTACCAAACACTTGCGCGAGCGCGGCTCCATGAAAGGGAAAATCATCATCGACGGAGGCGAAGAGATTGATTGGGTAGACCCTAACATATATAATCTGGTAGCCCGCGTAAGCTGCAAAGAGGTTATCGAGTACGGCAACAGCGGCAAACGGGTTGTCCTGGTAGATTGCGGCGTGAAGCACAACATACTGCGCTGCCTCATACGCCGCGGCGTGACGGTAATACGCGTACCGTGGGACTACGACTTCACCAACCTCTCCTACGACGGCTTGTTCATATCGAACGGACCCGGCGACCCCACCCTTTGCGATGCGACCGTAGAGCATATACGCAAAACAATGAAAGATACGAACAAACCCATCTTCGGCATCTGCATGGGCAACCAGCTGCTATCGAGAGCCGGAGGCGCTCAAATATACAAACTGAAATACGGACATCGCAGCCACAACCAACCGGTAAGGCAGGTAGGGACCAACCGGTGCTTCATCACCTCGCAAAACCACGGTTTTGCCGTCGACAACACTACGCTGACCGACGATTGGAGCCCGCTCTTCGTCAACATGAACGACAATACCAACGAAGGCATACGGCATAAAACCAAGCCCTACTTCTCGGCCCAATTCCACCCCGAGGCTTCGAGCGGACCTACCGACACCGAATTTCTCTTTGACGAATTTATAAAATTACTCTGACCCTCGAAACATACGACAATGGCACAAGAAACGACACAAAAGATAAAGAAAGTCTTATTGTTAGGTTCCGGCGCATTAAAAATTGGAGAAGCCGGCGAGTTTGACTATTCGGGGTCGCAAGCCCTCAAAGCCCTCAAAGAAGAGGGTATATACACCATACTCATCAACCCCAACATCGCCACCGTACAGACATCGGAAGGGGTTGCCGACAAGATATACTTCCTGCCCGTCACGCCCTATTTCGTAAAGCGGGTCATAGAGAAAGAACGCCCCGACGGCATCTTGCTCTCCTTTGGCGGGCAAACGGCACTCAACTGCGGCGTGAGCCTCTACCAAAACGGCACATTGGAACAATACAACGTGCAGGTACTCGGTACACCCGTACAAGCCATCATGGACACCGAAGACCGCGAGCTTTTCGTAAAGAAACTCGATGAGATAGACGTAAAAACCATCAAAAGCATTGCCGTCACCACTATCGACGATGCCCGCCGCGCCGCACAGGAACTGGGCTATCCCGTTATCATCCGGGCAGCATACGCCTTGGGAGGATTGGGCAGCGGATTCTGCGACAACGAGGAGCAACTGCTCGCCATTGGCGAGAAAGCACTCTCTTTCTCGGCGCAAATCCTCATAGAGAAGTCGCTCAAAGGGTGGAAAGAGATAGAGTACGAAGTCGTACGCGACCGCTACGACAACTGCATCACGGTGTGCAACATGGAAAACTTCGACCCGCTGGGTATCCACACCGGCGAGAGCATCGTAGTCGCCCCCTCGCAAACGTTGAGCAACAACGACTACCACAAACTGCGCGAGCTCTCTATCCGCATCATACGGCATATCGGTATAGTGGGCGAATGCAACGTACAATATGCCTACGACCCCGAGAGCGAAGACTATCGCGTCATAGAGGTAAACGCCCGCCTCAGCCGCTCGTCGGCCTTGGCATCGAAAGCTACGGGCTACCCGCTGGCCTTTGTGGCTGCCAAGCTGGGACTGGGATACGGACTCTTCGAGCTGAAAAACTCCGTTACCAAAGAGACCTCGGCGTTCTTCGAGCCCGCCTTAGACTATATCGTGTGCAAGATACCCCGCTGGGACTTAGGCAAGTTCCAAGGCGTTGACCGCGAATTGGGGTCGAGTATGAAATCGGTAGGCGAAGTCATGGCCATAGGCCGCTCGTTTGAGGAGGCTATACAGAAAGGATTGCGCATGATAGGACAAGGCATGCACGGCTTTGTAGAGAACAAAGAGCTTGTCATCCCCGATATAGACAAAGCCCTGCACGACCCCACCGACAAGCGTATATTCGTTATCTCGAAGGCTTTCAGACAAGGTTACACCGTAGACCAGATACACGACCTCACAAAGATAGACCACTGGTTCTTGCAGAAACTCTATGGCATCATAGAGACGGCCTACGCCTTGGAACAATACGACCGCATAGCCGACGTGCCCGAGGAGCTGCTACGCGAAGCCAAGAAACAAGGATTCTCAGACTTCCAGATAGCCCGCGCCTGCTTGAAGCAAAACATGACAGACACCGAAGCTGCCATCATAGAGGTGCGCAACCGCCGCAAATCGCTCGGCATCGTACCGGTAGTGAAACAAATAGACACGCTGGCAGCCGAATATCCGGCACAAACCAACTACCTGTACCTCACCTATCACGGCATAGAAAATGATGTAGACTACAAAGGCGACCATCGCTCGGTCATCGTGTTAGGCTCGGGCGCATACCGCATCGGCAGCTCGGTCGAGTTCGACTGGTGTAGCGTGAACGCGCTCACCACGGTGCGCAAGGAGGGCTGGCGCTCGGTCATGATAAACTACAACCCCGAGACCGTATCGACCGACTACGACATGTGCGACCGGCTCTACTTCGACGAGCTCTCGTTCGAGCGGGTCATGGACATCATCGAGCTGGAAAATCCGCACGGCGTCATCCTCTCGGTGGGCGGACAGATACCCAACAACCTCTCTACCCGCCTCGACGGACAGAACGTGCGCATCTTAGGCACCTCGGCCACCGATATAGACCATGCCGAAGACCGACACAAGTTCTCGTCGATGCTCGACGAACTGGGTATCGACCAGCCCCGTTGGCGGGAACTCTCCTCGCTGAGCGACATCTACGACTTTGTCGATGAAGTGGGCTATCCCGTACTGGTACGCCCGTCGTATGTGCTCTCGGGTGCAGCCATGAACGTATGCTCCAACAAT
Source organism: uncultured Porphyromonadaceae bacterium (assembly GCA_900542255.1). Lineage (GTDB taxonomy): Bacteria > Bacteroidota > Bacteroidia > Bacteroidales > Barnesiellaceae_A > Barnesiella_A > Barnesiella_A excrementipullorum. The sequence goes on along the minus strand of UQMR01000016.1, from coordinate 12,868 downwards.
ACAGAATTGGAGATGTTCCTCAAACTGGCAGCCAACGTATCGAAACAGCATCCTGTCGTCGTAAGCGAGTTTATACAAAACGCCAAAGAGATAGAAATGGATGCCGTAGCCCGCGACGGCGAGATACAACTCTATGCCATATCAGAGCATATAGAGTTTGCCGGCGTACACTCGGGCGATGCCACGATACAATTCCCGCCTCAGAAACTCTACGTCGAGACCGTGCGCCGCATCAAGAAGGTTACCGGACAAATCGCCAAGGCGTTGCACATTTCGGGCCCCTTCAACATACAGTTCCTGGCCAAAAACAACGACATCAAGGTAATAGAGTGCAACCTGCGCGCCTCGCGCAGCTTCCCCTTCGTATCGAAGGTGCTCAAAATAAACTTCATAGAGCTTGCCACCAAAATCATGCTGGGCTTGCCCATAGAGAAACCTGCCAAAAACGAATTTGACCTCGACTACGTTGGTATAAAGGCTTCGCAATTCTCCTTCTCACGCCTGCAAAAGGCCGACCCCGTACTGGGCGTCGACATGTCATCGACAGGCGAAGTAGGGTGCATCGGCTACGACACCTCCGAGGCCATACTCAAATCGATGTTGTCGGTAGGATATACCATCCCGCAAAAGAATATCCTGCTCTCTACGGGTAGCGCCAAACAGAAAGCCGACCTGTTGGAGGCAGCCCACCAGTTGCACGAACACGGATATAACCTATATGCAACAGGAGGCTCGCACCAGTTCCTCACGGAAAATGGTATTCCCGCCGTCAAGGTATATTGGCCGAGCGAGGGCGACAAAGAGCCGCAGGCATTGCAGATGATACACGACAAGAAGATAGATTTTGTCGTGAACATTCCCAAGAACCTCACGGCCACCGAGCTCGACAACGGCTACAAGATACGCCGCGCAGCCATCGACTTCAACATTCCGCTCATTACCAACACACGGCTGGCAGCAGCCTTCATCGATGCATTCTGCAACATCAGCCTCGATGAGATACAGATAAAGAGCTGGGACGAATACAAATAACAGACTCAACAACAAGCTCCATATCAGAGAAGGCAGCGGCAAAATAAAAATTTTGCCGCTGCCTTGTTACTATCCCCCTCGCCTACCCAAAAACATAGTTACCGCCGTACACTCATTGCCACATATCGCCCTGTAAAAGGCTCAGAAGAGGCCTATGTATAAAAAATGTTAATCGCAATAATTTTTCGGTCTAAAAATTATGTTGTATAACATAAATACCCTTATATTTGCACTGTGTTTTTCATGGTATTAGATTTAAGGTTAATGGAAGATTGGTTGTCGGGATGACAATCAATTTTTTTATACCCCTACACAAGCTCCCTACCCCCAATACAAAGCATGGCATCCCTACGATAATATACCGCCACGACATGCAGCCATACCCCGCAAGAAAGGGATAGAAGCACCCCCATTTTTTAAGCCCCCAACGCTACTCAAAACAGAAACAAAACCGTAAATTTGCGGCAAAAATAGAAACAACCATGCCGAGACGAATTATACGTAACTGGCGACCTATAAAAGGACAACCACTCACCGAACTCGATAAAAAGATTCTCTCCATACAGAACAAAGGCCACATAGTACCTTCGCGTGAATTGATAAAAACCCCCGAACAGATTGAGGGCATACGCCAGAGCGGCGTCATCAACACCGGCGTATTGGATTATGTAGAGAAGCACATACGTGCCGGCATCTCTACGGCCGAGATAGACCGCTGGGTATATGATTATACCATCGCACACGGCGCAACACCGGCACCGCTCAACTATGAAGGATTCCCCAAGAGCGTGTGCACATCGGTCAACGAGGAGGTGTGCCACGGTATTCCCAGCGAAGAGTGTATCCTCGAAGAAGGAGATATCATCAACGTCGATGTCTCTACCATATACAACGGCTACTACTCCGACGCATCGCGCATGTTCATGATAGGCAAGGTATCGCCCGAGATGGAAAAGCTGGTACGCGTCACCTACGAATGCCTTGTTTTAGGCATGCAGGCAGCCAAGCCCTTCGGGTTCGTTGGCGATATAGGCAATGCCATACAACGACATGCCGAGAAGAACGGATTCTCGGTCGTGCGCGACCTGTGCGGGCACGGCGTAGGGCTCGAATTTCATGAAGAGCCCGAGGTGCTGCACTTCGGCCGCAAAGGAACGGGCATGCTGCTCGTCCCGGGTATGGTATTCACCATAGAACCTATGATAAACATGGGTACACACGAGGTCTTTATCGATGAAGATAACGGGTGGACGGTTATCACCGAAGACGAACTTCCATCGGCCCAGTGGGAACACACCTTTGTCATGACCGATAAAGGGCTCGAAATACTGACACGCTGATTTTCCTAACGCAACATAACATTCGCAATAAAATGGCAAAATTACTCATCACCATAGGACTGCTCATCATAAGCAACATCTTCATGACATTTGCCTGGTATGGGCATTTGAAGTTACAGGAGGCCAAAGTCATCAGCAACTGGCCGCTGTATGGCGTCATACTGCTCTCATGGGGCATCGCACTCTTTGAGTACTGCTTTCAAGTCCCTGCCAACCGTTTAGGATTCAGAGAAAACGGAGGCCCGTTCTCGTTAATGCAACTCAAAGTGATACAAGAGGTTATCACATTAGTGGTATTTACGGTATTCACTACCGTACTCTTCAAGGGCGAAAGCCTGCATTGGAATCATCTGGCAGCTTTTGTATGCCTCATCGCCGCCGTATATTTCGTATTCATGAAATAGCCCCGCAGGAAACGGCGGCAGCAGCCGGCACGGGCGACAGATTTTTCATTACGAGGGAACAATTTACCTCTCTCTTTTGTTTTTATAGTCAGACAGACTACACTGCGATATAAAAACACTACCCGTATGAGAGATGATATTATGCCTGCGAAAGATAGGCCTGAGGAGTTTACCTCTATTTCTATGCCGGAGCTGGAAAATAGAATCAAAAGGCTCGACACCATGGAACAAGAAGTGGTCTCATACCATGTTCGGGGCTTCTCATCCGGCGAAATCACGCAAAAGCTCGGCTGCCCGCAAGAGTATGCCGAAAGCACCATCCACCATTTTACCTGCCAGCTCCTCGAAACATCCGACATCGAGTAAGAATACCCGTAACAAGAGCCTATCGGCTCACATCATACCCCATGCAGAGCTGAGTAACCGACAGAATACTCACCTCACGGATTACTTTGCCATATAGCAAAGAAATACAGAAGCGCCGCCCCATCGCCGGACGAGTACATTATCGCATAAAAAATACCAAACACACAAATCATTATTATAAAAATTCTTATTTTTGCAGCATACCGACTGCGGTCGCGACATTTTATATTATAAGCGTTTAGCTTTATTCTCGTACTGAAAACTACCAACTTTCAAAACTCAAACAGAATAATAGTTATAGACGCTCATGTCTGTTATATAACCACGAAAGTGTTTATATAGGAGCAGCGTTAGGTATATATGTTTATTGTTTGAGTTAGGTATTGGTAGTACCTCAGTGCGAATAAACTAAGAGTCCTCACGCTTTTTGTTTATCGCCTACGATAGGGGGCTACGTGGCACACACATCTTTTTTGTTATGAAAAAACTTTCTTTTTATTTCTCCTTGCTTGCCATCGCCGCAATGGCCGTGGCCGCCACAAGCTGTACCAAGGAGGAGATTGGCTCGCCGGGTACAGACCCGGGAAGCGACCCCACCGTACAAGTGCCCGACCCTGAGGGGACTATTACGCTATCCATGCGGAATGACAGAGGGACCTATTTGGACGATAATTTCTACATCGACGACGCCGACAATTTCAGCGGCGGCTATTTTGTATCGTTGGGCGAAATGAAGGGGCTGGGCAATGTGACTCGCATCCCCAAGCACGGATGGAGCAGTAAAACCGCAGTGGTTCCGGGTACCGGTTATGTGGCATACAACAGTTATGGCCGCTTCTATCGTCTCTTTGTCACCAGCTACACCGTCAACACGATGAACGAAATTATCGGTGCAGATGTAAAATACCAAACTCCGTTCTACCCCACGGAGACGATAAAGCTGCCGTTGCAGGTACTGGAATTCGGACAAGCGGGCGGGTCCCAAAACATCGTGTTCGGCAACGAAAACATTATACCGTTCAAGGTCTCCTCCTCTGCCGACTGGTGCCAGGTATATACGTCGTCGACTCTCAATTATAGCTTCCTGACCGACGGCATCATTGTAGAAGTAACACCCAACGAAGGGGCCCAACGCGAAGCGACCGTATCTATATTGGACGGCAACAATAATGTACAAGAAATCTCTATCATCCAAGCCGGAGCAGAACCCTACCTCACCCTCTCGCAAGACACGCTTTCGTTGCCATACACAGCGGGAACTGTAAGGTCCTTGGGAATCATGACAAATTACTATTATGACAATTTAGCAATTACTTCCTCTGCCAATTGGTGCCAGGCTACGCTCGAACCCAATGGGGGTGACATGCTTGCCCGCATGAACGAACAAGTACGCTTCAAAGGCAAAGAACGGGTAACCGATAAGAGCAACTACGGCACAAGCTCCTATACCCTTACAGTATATGCCTCATCGGATAACAATGGTGAAGCCCCGCGCGAAGCAATTGTTACTGTGGCATCGAAAGACGGAACAAACAAAGCTGAACTGAAAGTAAAACAAGAGCGCTTCGACATAGTATTATCGGCCGAAGAGGTGCAATTCGAACGAATTCCCAGCTATCGTATAGTAAATACGGGAAATACGGCCGGCGATTATACCGTGACAAGCAGTGCCGACTGGTGTAGCTACTCGTGGAGCGGTAGCGACTTGGTTGTACGTGTTTTCCCCAATGAAACAGGAGAAGACCGCGTAGCAGAGCTGACTGTATCTGTTTCGAACCGCAGCAAAACCATTACCGTATATCAAAGCCGTTATGCCATAGGAGATGCCTATTCTGTCGATGGAGTAGAAGGAACGGTTGGTATTCTGACCGGGCAAAATCATGGTAAAATATATTGTGAACTACCAAATAAATATGTTTGGTCAATAGAAGAGGTCTTGACCGGTGCCAATTCGACAACAGATGGAGAGTACAATATGAATGTCATTCTGCAAATACCGGGGTATGAAACACTCTATCCGGCATTCAAAGCCGTCGCAGACCTGAATGTAAATGGTATAACAGGATGGTATATACCTGCCATAGATGAATTAACAACAGTAGTTAATAATAGTAATAGCAATTATTGGAGTTCAACAGAATATGAATCAAACACAGCCTACTATTATTCTTCTTTTTACTATGGAGCCTCAATATCTTTTAAGCATAATAATTCATATATCATTGCCATGAAGAAATTCTAATCTGATACAGAAGTACATCCGTAAAGCCGGAAACCTAATCATAAGGAGGATGACCCCAAGCCGAACGGCTATAATAAGGGGTCATCCTCTTTTTCTGAGACACTTCATCGTGTCAAGAGCGAACACAAAAACACGAAGCCAACCTCAAAATATGAGGTCGGCTTCGTATCATTTTTTCGGCTATCGTTACTATCGGTTAGCAAACAAATTGTGGGTTACCGATAACGACACGGACAAGTTTTGCCAATCGCCTTGCGGCTCAGCGCACTTAACGCTTGTGCTCTTCTACCCACTTGCGGGCATTCACAAAGGCTTCTATCCACGGAGTCACTTCGTCGCTAAGACGACGTTCTTCGGGATAATAGGCACATTGCCACGGGAATATGGCACGTTCGAGGTGAGGCATCATGGCCAAATGGCGGCCATCGGCCGAAGCTATACCAGCAATGCCCTCGGGCGAACCGTTGGGGTTGGCGGGATAGGCGTCGTAGGCATAACGGGCTATCACGTTATAACGTGACGTTTCGTACGGGAAGCTGAACTTGCCCTCGCCATGAGCTACCCAAATGCCCAACTTGCTGCCCGACAGCGAGCCGAACATCACCGAGTTGTTCTCGGGGATGGCGAGGCTGATGAAGTTGCTCTCGAACTTATGCGAGTCGTTGTGGCACATGCGGGGTTTCTCGGCATGGTCGGGGGTAAGCAAGCCCAACTCTACCATCAGCTGGCAACCGTTGCATATACCGAGCGACAGGGTATCTTCGCGCTCATAGAAACGTTTCAGAGCCGTGCGGGCTTTCTCGTTATACAAGAAAGCTCCTGCCCAACCTTTGGCCGAACCCAGAACGTCGCTGTTAGAGAAACCGCCGCAATATACTATCATATTTACATCGTCGAGCGTCTCGCGGCCGCTTATCAGGTCGGTCATGTGTACGTCTTTTACATCGAAACCGGCCAGATAGAGCGAATATGCCATCTCGCGGTCTCCGTTGACACCCTTCTCCCTGATAATGGCTGCCTTGACGCCCGAGGGCTGGCGACGGTCGGCCGAGATGCCATAGGCGGCCAACTTACCGGTGAAGGCTGCGGGCAACTCTATTTGCAAAGGCTGCTCCTTGTAGTTATTGAAACGGGCTGTGGCACAAGCCTCACCGCTCTGCTTGCGGTCGAGCAGATAAGACGATTCGTACCACACGTCACGCAGGTGGTCTATGATAAACTGGTATTGCGCACCCTCTTTTTCCACCATAATGTGTCGCTCCTCGGCAGGCTTACCTATGCACAAGAAGCCTACGCCGGCTTCGCGCAGCACCTTCTCGAAGGCTTTGGGGTCGGCCGTCTGCATGACGACACCGGGATTCTCGGCAAAGAGTATCTTTATCAAATCTTTCTCGGGCAGGGCATCGAAATTGATTTCCATACCGCCCTCGGTGTTGGCAAAACACATTTCGAGCAGGGTGGTGATGATACCGCCGGCCGAGATGTCGTGACCGGCCAACACGAGACCTTGCCCGATGAGTTTCTGCACGGCATTGAATGCGCTTACAAAATACTCCGTATCGCATACCGTGGGACATGCATCGCCTACCCGTCCCAAAGATTGGGCAAATGCCGAGCCGCCCAACTTCAACGTGTCGAACGAGAAATCGACATAATAGATAGAGCTGTCGGCCACGGGCTGCAACACCGGCGAAACCACGCGGCGCACGTCGGCCACCTCGGCACCGGCCGAGATAATGACCGTACCGGGTGCATATACCTTCTCATCGCCATACTTTTGCGTCATGGAGAGGCTGTCCTTTCCGGTGGGGATATTGATACCCAACTCGCACGCAAAGTCGCTGCAAGCCTCTACCGCTTTGTAAAGGCGGGCATCCTCGCCCTCGTTCTTGCAAGGCCACATCCAGTTGGCGCTCAGCGAGACGCTGTCGAGCCCCTCGGCCAAAGGCGCCCATACGATATTGGTCAATGCCTCGGCTACGGCCAGCACCGAGCCTGCGGCCGGGTCTATCATGGCTGCTTGCGGAGCATGACCTATCGAGGTAGCTATACCGGCACGGCCGCGATAGTCGAGTGCCACCACGCCGCAGTCGCTCAACGGCAACTGTATGGCACCCTGGCATTGCTGGCGGGCAATCTTACCCGTCACCGAACGGTCGACCTTGTTGGTGAGCCAATCCTTGCAGGCAACCGCTTCGAGCTGCAATACCTGCTCAATATACTCATCCAAGTGGCATACGTCATAGGTTACACCTTCATAATTCTCTACCACGGTGCGGTCGTGCATATAGGTGCGCGGTGTCTTGCCGAACATATCGTCCATGGCGAGGTCTATGGGACGTACACCGTCGGCCTGCTCGAATACGAAGCGATGGTCGCCGGTAGTCTCACCCACGACGTACATGGGCGAACGTTCGCGGTCGGCAATACGGCGCACGCGCTCTATGTCTTTTTCGTCTATCACCATACCCATGCGCTCTTGGCTCTCGTTGCCCACAATCTCTTTGGCCGACAAAGTGGGGTCGCCTACGGGAAGGGCATCCATCTCTATCTTGCCACCGGTAGCCTCTACCAATTCCGAGAGGGCGTTTAAGTGACCGCCGGCACCGTGGTCGTGGATAGATACGATGGGATTGTTGTCGCTCTCGGCCAAGGCGCGTATGACGTTCGACACACGCTTTTGCATCTCGGGGTTGGCACGTTGCACGGCGTTCAGCTCAATGGCATTGGCATACTCGCCCGTCTCTACCGACGATACGGCGCCGCCGCCCATACCGATACGGTAGTTGTCGCCACCCAGCACCACGACCTTCTCGCCGGGCCCGGGTGTACCTTTGATGGCATCGCGCATGGCTGCAAAACCTACGCCGCCGGCCAACATTATCACCTTGTCGTAGGCATATTTCTTGCCGTTCTCGGCATGCTCAAAGGTCAGGAGCGAACCGCAGATAAGGGGTTGCCCGAACTTGTTGCCGAAGTCCGACGCTCCGTTAGAAGCCTTTATAAGTATCTCTTCGGGGGTTTGGTAAAGCCACGGACGCGGCGGTATGGCACTCTCTTCCCATTCACGGCCGGCCTCGGTACGCGGATATGAGGTCATATATACGGCTGTTCCGGCAATAGGCAAGCTCGCCTTACCACCGCCCAGGCGGTCGCGTATCTCGCCACCCGTACCGGTTGCCGCGCCATTGAAAGGCTCTACGGTCGTAGGGAAATTGTGCGTCTCGGCTTTGAGCGAGATGACGGTCTTGATGTCGCGCACGGCAAAATAATCGGCCGTTTCGGGATTGACGGGGGCAAACTGCTCTACAACAGGCCCCTCGATAAAGGCGACATTGTCTTTATAGGCCGAGACGAGTTTATTGGGATTATATTCCGAAGTTTTCTTTATCAACTTAAACAGCGAACTCTCCTGCTCTACCCCGTCGATGATGAAAACACCGTTGAAAATCTTGTGACGGCAATGCTCGGAGTTTACCTGCGAAAAGCCGAACACCTCACTGTCGGTAAGCGGGCGGCCTACCTTGGCACTGAGCTGTTGCAGATACTCTACCTCGTCGGGACTCAGAGCCAAACCCTCCTGCCGGTTGTAAGCCTCTATGTCGTCGATATATACAATAGGGTCGGGACGTTTGTCTATCCTGAACACGTCGCCGTCGATACCATCATAGAGGCGTTGCAACATCTTGTCGTAAGAGGCGTCGCCGCTTGCCACGGGGAAAAACTCCTCGATGCGGCTTATCCCCGCGAGACCCATGTTTTGGGTTATCTCTACGGCATTGGTACTCCACGGAGTAATCATCTCCTTGCGAGGCCCTACGAACCATCCGGAGAGAGAGTTGTCGGGCATTTGCGTGGCATTGCCGAAAAGCCACAACAATTTTTCGCTTTCTTCGGGTACAAACGAGTGGTCAGCCTCCACTGCTATCACAGTCCCGCTGCTTGTCTTAAAAAAGAAAACCATTCTGTTACAGTATTATAGTATTGTTAATTTTCGCCTTGCGGTCGTCGTTTGTTATGAGCACAAATGTACTGAAAAATACCGTGCAGGCAAAGAAATGCAGTAAAACAAATAAGCATACCGCAGCACACCGCTCTGCCGGAGGACCTATGCACGCGGCAACTCTTTTACGCACAGGGAGAGAGATGTTATGCAACCCATCTATCCCCAGGGCGGTTTTCGCCACAACCCCTATCACCGAAACCGTCACAAAGTGACGAAACATAAAATCGTTCCGCCATAATTTGCTTCTCCCCGCCGCTTACACTATCTTTGCAATTCAAAATCACATCTACACACAGCACATCTTATGAGATATTTTGTTTACAGCATTGCAGTTATCATGCTGTTGTTATGCAGTTGCGAAAGCGGAAGCGATAGCAGCAAAAAAGAGAGCGACGTGTCTCTCGAACATCTGCCCAACACATGGGTCATAAGAAGTTACGACACCGCAACCCAAATGGGGACCGGCACACATACTACCACTACGACTTTGGATGGGGATTTTACCGTGTCGCTATATGACGATTTGCTGTTTACGCTTTCGGGCGACGGCACGATGCTGGCAGAAGGCACCTTCTCGATAGATATGGCACAACTCAAACTGGAACTGAAAGAGTACTCTCTGCTTCCCGAGGCCCAGCCCGAAGGCATCGACGAAACGCTGGTAGAACTTATCACAAGCCACCCGTTGCACATAGAGACATTGGACGAAAACTCTTTTAGCCTCTCGTTGAAGTATAGCGACAACGTAACCATCACGGCATACCTTGCCAAGACCTCGGCTCCGGCCATAGCAGGCAGCTGGCTCGTCACCCACATCGAGGGAGCCACCCCCTTTACAATCGACGAAAGCAGCTCCATAACATTTGCCGACAACGGCACTTTTGCGGCCGCCATACCCGGTGCCACCTCTTCCGCAACAGGGACATACACCTATACCCAACGCACCCACACACTGCTTGCGGCCTGCAATGGCGACACGCTTGCCTGCGATGCCGTATGCTCCGAGCATTCGCTGCGCATCACACCGCAAGAGCAACACGACTATGCCATATATCTCACCCGCTAAGGTATTGCCCCTATGAAAGTCGCACTCATTGTCGTAGGAAAAACCTCGCAACCCTATCTCACCGAAGGCATCGACGAATATGTCTCCCGCATAAAACGCTACTTGCCTTTCGAGTTTTGCGTCATCCCCGAGCTGAAAAATACGCGCAACCTCACTATGGAGCAACAAAAAAGCCGCGAAGGCGATGCCATCCTGCGTGCGTTGCAGCCGGGCGATTATGTCGTTTTACTCGACGAGCGCGGCAAGGAGCTCACCTCCATGCAATTTGCCGCATACATAGAACAGAAGAGACAGCTATCGACGCGCAGGCTCATATTCGTCATAGGAGGACCTTACGGCTTCTCGCCCGAAGTGTACGACCGTTGCCAGGAAAAGCTGTCGCTATCCAAAATGACTTTTTCACACCAGATGGTAAGATTGTTTTTCACCGAACAGTTATACCGCGCCATGACCATACTCAATAACGAACCTTATCACCACGAATAGACTATGAAGAGACTTCTTTCCGTTTTGCTGGTATCCATGCTGCTGATACCCGCCGCACATGCCGAATCTACCCCCTCGACACCCATCGACCCACCCTGCCGCGTGGGCAGTATCATCGACCTTTCGGCATCGAAACGATGGGGACGGGTAAACGTCATGCTGCAAGGAAGTATCTTCACCTTGGGTACGCAACTCGAACGCGCCATGACCATTGGCAAGGTCGAGGCCGATATTATACCGCAATACCTCCGGTTTCAGTTCTTGGGATATTACTTCTACCATTTAAGCAGCGGAAACCAATACTACCACAAGTTGCGTTACCACTTGGGAGTGGGAGGCAACCTCTATTATCACCCGACAAGCCTCTCGTGGTCGGTTCGCTACGAGTCGACATACACCCTTACCAAAAACACCCCCTACAACAGGCTGCGCCCCCGCATAAGATGCAACTTCTATATCAACTCGTCGGCATGGCAGCCTTTTGCCGAAGTAGAATTTTTCTGGGCTCTCAACGGCAAAAACCAAGGTCGTGCCGACCGCATGTGGTATAACGCCGGCGTAAGCTATGCCATCAACAGGAGCAACAAGGTAGAGTTTAAGATTCGGGAAGAACAGACATGGCTCACCACTCCCAAACAGTGGAATACCTTTATAGGATTTGCCTACAAGGTAACCTTATAGGAAGCCCCGAACCGCCTTAGAACGACACCTGTATATACCCTTCCCTTTTTCTATGCAACCACAAACAGACCTCTTGTCAATCGCCGACCGCATAAGGGCCATTGCCCGCAACGGACAGTTCTATGCCAGCAACGAGTACGACAGAGAACGATACGACGAGTTGCTCGATTTGAGCAACCGCCTCACAGCGACACTCACAGCTACCGAGATAGAAACGGTAGCCGCCTGTTACACACCAGCCACCGACTATGTAACGCCCAAAGTAGATATAAGGGCTGTGGTTTTCGATGACAATGAGCGCATCTTGCTGGTACGCGAACGTGCCGACGGGAAATGGTCGCTCCCGGGCGGATGGGGCGACATAGGATTCTCGCCCGGCGAGGTTGCCATCAAGGAGCTGCGCGAGGAGACTGGCTACGAAGCTATTCCCCTGCGACTGCTGGCCATACTCGACATGCGCCGCCACAACCACCCGCCCGCTCCGCACTATACATACAAAATATTCATTCGCTGCCACATCACGGGAGGCACACCGCAAACCGCCTTCGATACATTGGAGGTAGGATTCTTCACACTCGACTCCCTGCCTGCGTTATCGACCGAACGGGTAACGTTCGAAGAGATAGAATTGATGTATGAATTCTTGCACAACCCGCAGAAAGAGGCCGTTACAGACTGACTGCCATAACCCAAGATTGCTCCTTTTTATATAAGTTTGCAACCCGTACGAGAGGCAACGACACATATCGGAAACTATGAGCGATACAATTATCATGACAACTGCCACATACCACATCCGGCACAGCCGGTATTTCGCTTTGCTATGGCGAGAGATATGGCGCGACTGGTGGAGCATACCATTGCTGCTCGCCACAGCACTAACCGTTGCAACGTGCTACGATGTGCGGTTCGGAATCGTATTGCTGCTGGTAATCTTTGTCATTGCTCCCATGCTGTTGTTTTTGGCCTACTACCACTTTGCACTACGTCCCGAATGCCTTTATTCCGTAACCCCGAAATCACTTCTCATAACCGACCGCGGAATAGACTGCATAGCCTATGAGACCCAAAGGCACGTACTGGATTGGGCCGATGTAAAGCGTGTGGCAGCAACACCCGAGGCTTACCTCCTCTACACCGGGCGATATATCTTCTTCTATCTTCCATACGAAGCCTTTACAACCCCCGCAGAGCAGCAATGTTTTCACGACAAAATCTTATCTGCGATATGCTGTAAGCCAAACG
>UQMR01000015.1 GCA_900542255.1 uncultured Porphyromonadaceae bacterium | reverse complement strand
TTTTCATAGTCGAGCCGAAGCCTATGTTATGAAAAGATAGTGCAAGGCGAGCCCCCTCTCCTGCAACGACACGTTGCAGGTTGCAGACCCTCCCCTATGGCAAGCCACTATAAAAAAGCCCCGCGGAGACCATGTTCCGCGAGGCAAGAGTACGATGGCGGTAAGTCGCCGTATCCTTATCGATATAAACGCGATTGCGGGTTATACCCCACTTTTACCGGATAGCTACTTTATCTACCTGCACACTATTGTTGCAGAGGACACGCACTACATACACACCATCGAGGTCGGCTACCGAGAGTTGTTGCACAGCCGTAGCACGTTTTACTTCCCGGCCTGCAAGATCATACAGCGTCACTTCATCGGCAACATCGCTCAAATACAACACATCGCCTGCCACATACACACGGCTGTCACGAGCGCTCACGCAGTTTACTGCCGACACATCGTTTATCTTGAAAGCCGGCGATAATATCTGGGTCTGTTTGTTTCCCGTCGGGTCGGTAAGCTCTACCTTCAAATCGTACCACAGCGTTTCGCTCTCGACATTCACGACATCCAAAGCACCACGATAGAAATAGCCGAAGACCGGATAACGATACAAATCGGGAATCTCTTCTACGGGCAATACCTGCCAAGACTCGGTTCCATACGGAGCATAGCTCACGGCTACCGTCATTTCCTTACAATCGAAGTAACCACTATAATATTCGCTATAATAGTTATAATTAAAGTCACCACCGGCAAACTCCAATACGCCATCGGCCGGTCGCTCAAAGCGGTCGGTGACACGACCGTCGGTATTGCAGAACTGCAACATCTGCAAAGTAGGAGCAGTCCAGTCTTCTTTCGTGGCATCGTAATTTACCTGCAAGAAACTCTTTCCTTGCAAACCATCCACCTCGACATTCTCATTCAGCAAAGTCAACTCATACTCTCCCTTCGGTTGCTCCCACATATAGGGAAATTCCAATTCCAAATACTCCACCGTACTGTCACAAACCGTTTCGCCATTATACTTCAAGCATACATCGGTGAAAATATCACTTGCCTCCAATACCTCTCCATAGCGACCCAACCAGCAGGACGAAAGTTGCGACATGTCATTTTGTGCATAATCATTATAGTAATTCATGGCCATAAAAGCATTAATAGGAGCGCACTCTCCCAAAACAATAGGATTGGCAGAATCTAACAAGTAGCTGAAACGGGGATGCCCGGGATACTCCAATATAGGAGCATTTTCGAAAAGCCACTCAGGGAATGTCTGGAAAGCATAATTCCCATATACATCATGTCCCTTATTGACATACTCAAACGCCTGCTTGTCGGCATGCCATACTACCGGATTGCCAATAAGATTGAAGTATTGTGTAAAATCGCCATAATCATAATGCTTCACTATACTCATTTCCTGCAAATAAGCATGTACAAATACATCGAAACTGTCATTATCGGAATCACCCGACAAAGGCGCATCAATATAATAGCAGACAGGCTCATCGCTTTTTACTTTTGTCACGCTCGAATTACCACTCCAACCACCTATATTTTTGGAGTTATATGTTTCATACTCTTTAAAACCAATATAATAATCCGTGCTGTCTTTACCCGCCGGAGTTGACGCAAAATATTGTTCATACAATTTATAATCGGCCTGATTGTTGTTCAGTTCCTTAGTTTCCGTTCCATACGTAACAAACCTGTTTATATAATAAGCTCCATCCTTCGCCTCAGTAACACGTGCTTGTACTAACATATACCGCTCGCTCAAATCGGATATATAAAAGTCGTAGGAACGTTGTGGATCTTCCGACCGCTCTCCATTATAAACAATTATAGACGAAGAGTTACCCGTTAAATGAGCAACGACACCCACTCCTTTCAATATGATATACCTGTTATACATCGCCACATAGAAATTTCCTTCTTCGATGACGGTGGAAGACATATAATCTGGCGACATCTCTTCAACATCGGGTACAAACAAATTCCCATTCTTATCATAACAATTTATCACAATATGATTGGAAGCATCATTCATATCGAAAGTGATGGTTTTGTCTTCGGTAATCTCTACCAATTCTTTTATGACATCCGATTTATTCATGTCATCATTAAACATGGAAACAAAAACATCATACGTACCCGGGGCAATGGTCACAGGAATATTCTTTATATCGGTAATCTGATAGGGACGCACCAAATAAGACGTATCGGCATTATAGATAGATACTGTGGGTGGACCCCAGGTTTCGGGACAATCGATAGAAATTGTCAGCGTCACATCGCCCTCTTGCGCTCCTTGCGCCACAGTCTTACGGGGAACATATTGCACCATATTACCGGCAATCTGCATCTTTTCGTATCCCGATAACGAGGTACCCAAATCGAACTTATAGGTACTGCCCTTACCATTGAAGTCGGGAGTGAAACACTCTGTTATTATCGGTTGCACTGCCAAAGCACCCATCGTGCCCGCCAACCATAAAACGACAGATAAATAAATGTTTTTCATAAGCGTTATTATTAGTGTGGTTAGTATTGCAAATATAGGGGTACAAAGCAAGTGTGCATAATAAAACCGGGTGACAAGTGGGGGACACAGGGTCCATATCTGCCATGATTAGGTGAATTGGGTGCAAAAGACGAATGTCTAATGGCATTTTTCTTTACATTTGCAATATGAACCGACATATAGCCTTTCTTCTATCGTTATTCGGAACCCTTTCTGTTATAAACGTAACAGCCCGTACAGGGTGGAAACCGGTGGAGCAACAACACGATTCGCTGGTGCAACTCATGGACATGCAGGGTGACAAGGCAAGTAAAGCACATATCATAAGCGAGATGTACGATGTGTGCCGTCGGCATCCCGACCTGCGGGCACTGACGTGGCGCACGCTCTACTTCGATGCGCTATGCAACCCCGATACTGCCATCCGCGCCAAGTTGCTGCAAGCTGCCGCAGCGATGACAGACTCCAACCGGTATCGCTACGATTATATGCGCATAAAACTGCTTGGAAGATATTTCACTTCACAAAATTATGTAGAAACATATAAAATCATCAAAGAGTGCCACCGCTATTTCTGCGAGATAGGCGACTCGCTCTATATGGGCAATACGTATGTGGAGCTGGGCAACATTTTTATGCTCT
The DNA here is from genome assembly GCA_900542255.1 of uncultured Porphyromonadaceae bacterium. Classification (GTDB taxonomy): domain Bacteria; phylum Bacteroidota; class Bacteroidia; order Bacteroidales; family Barnesiellaceae_A; genus Barnesiella_A; species Barnesiella_A excrementipullorum. The sequence continues at coordinate 38,105 of UQMR01000015.1, read as the reverse complement.
TGGACGAACCCGAAAAAGCCCGGGATGCATACATTGCCGCCGACACAATATATCGTCACATAGGCCGCACCGACTATATACTGCGCAACGAGCTGAATCTTGCAAATTTTTACCGCAGTATGAACAAGAATGAAAAGGCGGTAAATCTGTTGCGGAAAATCGCGAATGACGAATCGATACAAACAGACACCTCGTTTATAATAAATGTATTGCTGTCGCTCAACAGTTACAGCGACTCGATAGCCGAGTGCGACAGCACATCGCTGCGAGCCAAAAACCTTGCAGATATTTATGGAGAAAAAAAGCTGATATTGAAAAGCCATATAAACCGAGGTGCGTATCACTTGTTTTACGGCGATATTGACAGCGCACAGCTCTACTACCAATGTATCCTCGACCAATATGCAAGCGCAAACGGCAATCACCACATTCTGGATGCATGCCTCACGGGACTGACCCGCCTATATGAAATCACAGGAAAGACCGATAGTGCATATATGAGTCAAAGTCGGCTGCTGGCACTGAGAGACTCGGTAAGCCGCGCAAACGAATTGCAGAAGATACACCGCTTGGAGATGGGGTACGAGATAGAGAAATACGAAATGGAACTGAAAAACGCCGAGCAACGCAACCGCATGAAACACTTCATAACCATAGGCATACTCATCATCACGCTCTGTCTGTCGGCAACCGTATGCTACATTCTATACAACCAACGCCGCAAGGCTCAGCTGGCCAAGCAACTGAAAGAGAGTGAAAACAAGGAGCTTGCCACCCGGCTGGAAAATGAGGCGCTGCAAAACGAACGGTTCCAAGCCGAGATAGAGTCGCAAAACCGCGAACTGGCATCGAATGCCCTTGTGATGAACGAGAAAAAACAGGCTCTGCACGAAATGTCGAGTGTAGTGGAAAAACAACGTGTCGACGGTAACATCAGCAAACAGGCGGCTACGGAGTTGCAACAGAAAATAAAACTGCATATAGGTCAGGACAACGAATGGGAATACTTCCGCATCTGTTTCGAGAAGGTACACCCCTCGTTTTTCGTGCGGATGAAAGAGTTGTTTCCCAACATATCGGAAACCGACCTGCGACTATGTGCCTACATTCGCACCGGCATGGGCAACAAACAGATAGCTACCATGCTGGCCTTGCAACCCGACAGCATCAAGAAATCGCGCCACCGCCTGCGCAAAAAATTGGGATTATCGATAGAGACGTCGATAGAGGATTTTTTACGGTCGATATGATGGCACATAAAGCCGTCGCACCAAATTCTACCGCGAAACAAACCTATTCGATAGGACAACCGAGAATCGTGAGAGGCTATTTATCACCATAATGTCCTCTCGCCGAGATGACTATCACCGTTACAATATCCTCTTCAATCTTATACACAAGGCGCGAACTCTTGTCAATGCGCCGACTCCAAAATCCTTGTAAATTACCTTTTAGCTGCTCCACCTGTCCGGTTCCCTCGGTGGGATGTTGCTGTAATTCTTCGAGAAGCGAAACTATTTTCAGAAGAATTTTCTTCTGCCCCGACTTGCGCCAATAATCAAGATGCCGTTCGGCTTCGGGCGTCAGTTTTAGTTTATAACTCATACACCCAACCGTTTCTTTATCTCTTCCATCGAGTATAACCGCTCTTTACCGGCATTCATTTCTTCTATACCTTTCTGTACAGAAGCCATATTTTGCGGGTCATCGTACCACTCATCACCCGACGGAGAAGGATTTTCGCTCACCTCCACATTGATGCCGTTGGCCTTCGAGATAAGCAACTGCTCTATGTAGGCTTTTAGGCTTTTCCCTTGCGATACGGCCATAAGCGAGAGTTTTTGCAAAACATCGGCCGGTAAATCTATATTTTTCCTTTTGATAGTTGTATCCATAATTTTCTCCTTTTAATATATACCGCAAATATATACAATATATTTTATATATACAATATACATAATATACTTTTTCGACATACACTACAACAGAGACACAACAACAAGCCTCTATCGCCCAATGACGAGAGGTAAAATCAAAAAGGGGGGAACTACTCCCCTACTCCGGACGAACGAAAAAGGAGAAATTGACGCTGCCGTATGTGCGATGCTCTACAAAAAGCGGATGCGACGAGAAGTCGTTGGCTCGCGAATGCTCCAACACGAAGAGGCCGCCGGGACGGAGGATGGCTGCCTCATCGAGCACCTTGGCAGGTATAGAGGGTAGTTGCGGGAGGTCGTAAGGGGGGTCGGCAAAGATAAAGTCGAACCCTTCGCGACACGAAGCCACGAAACGGAATACGTCGCCCCGCACGGGCATGAGATTGTCGTCGGCCAACTCTTTCTGCACTTTGAGGATGAAATTATACTGCACGGGGTGTTTTTCTACGCACACCACTCGGCTGCAACCGCGCGACAGCAACTCGAAACTGACGGCTCCCGTACCGGCAAAGAGGTCGAGTGCCGCAAGCCCCTCGAAATCGAGACGGTTTTCCAACACGTTAAAGAGATTCTCGCGGGCAAAGTCGGTCGTAGGACGTGCCTTGATATTGGTGGGGACATCGAAACGGCGACGCCCGTATTTTCCTCTTATAATTCGCATAACGACAAAGCTGTAAGGTCAAAAGGTAATTGCATGGCATCGCTGCCGATGGTGTGGCGTTGCGAGGGGAATATGACAGGCCCCACGGTGCGTATGTAACGGCGCAACAGCGTAGCCAGCTCGCGACGCGCCACGGCATCGCCGGCAATCTGCACCTCGTCGGTCTGCTGGTTCAGCCCCAGCTGCTGCCACACGTTGAGCAGGTGATAGGCAGCATCGTCGGTAGCGGGTGTGGCAAAGGTGTTGGCAAGCAACAGACCTTTTTTATCGAAACATACTACCTCCATATAGCCGTCGTAGAGCTGGGCATATACCTTGGCAAAGTTGCCCACACGGCTTTTGCGATAAAAATATTCGCACAAGGGTGCCAACGGATGCAGTACGACAGGCGTACCGAACGTGCGCCGCACAAACGATGCAACAGAGCCGTCGGCGGCGGAAAGCAGGGCTGCCCCCACATAGGGCAGGCGGGTTTCCAACACCTCTTCGCCATCGACAGCAGGATATACGGCACGGAAAAAAGTCTCGGGCGAAGCCTCGGCAAGCACATCAACAGGGACGAACAGAAACCGCTGCGTGGGCAGCAACACATACACTTTCTTGAAGGGTTGCAACAACTCTTCACGGGAGTAAACGACACGCTCTACCTCCGTCAGAAGCGATACCGATGCCGAAAGCTCCTCGCGCCCGCATACCAACGAGCCGTCGACAGCAGGATGGTAACAGGAATAAATCATCTCGCGGCGCGTGATGCGCAACATCAAGATATACTGCGAGGTATCGGCAGGCAGGTCGTGCGGCATATCGTAGGGTTGTTGACGTTACAAATATCTGACTTTTCTCTTTGTTTGCAAAAGTACAAAATTACAACGGTATTACGGCATGGCGGGATGATTTTAGGGGAAATTTCATCGCGACCGGGCAGCTCTCTACCCGTCGGCGGCATCTCCAATTCGCGATTATTGCTTACATTTGCAATATCAAGCCCCCTTTGACCGAAACTGTAATTGCACTATGTTATACGACGCTCTTGCCGCACAGGCCTGCAATCATCTGCCATACGTCCCCAACGCACAACAAAGCGAGTTGCTGCTGAGGCTGTCGCGCTTCATCCTCACGGGCGGCGACAACGAGGTGTTCCTGCTCACGGGTTACGCAGGCACGGGCAAGAGTTCGTTGGTAGGCGCACTGGTAAAGGCGCTCACGGCTTTGGAGCACAAGACCGTACTGCTGGCACCCACAGGCCGCGCCGCCAAGGTGTTTGCCCGCTATGCCGGCCATGCAGCCTACACGATACACCGCAAGATATACCGTCAGCAACGTTTCTCGCCCGATATGAAGGGTTTCCTTGCCGACAACAACCTGCACCACGACACGCTCTTTATCGTCGACGAGGCATCCATGATAAACAACACGCCGGGCAACGACTACTATGGGTCGGGGCAACTCCTCGACGACCTGATAGAGTATGTCTATAACGGCAACAACTGCCGGCTGCTGCTCCTCGGCGACACGGCACAGCTTCCGCCTGTGGGACAGAGCGCCAGCCCTGCCCTCTCGCCCGAATGCCTCGCTTCGTACGGACTGCGCGTGACGGCCTGCGAACTGAACGAAGTTGCCCGTCAGGCCAGCGAGAGCGGCATACTCTACAATGCCACACTGCTGCGGCAACTCATGCAGCAACACAAAAGCGACATACTGCCGGCTCCCCGCCTGCGGCTGCAAGGCTATGCCGACGTGGAGAACCTGAGCGGCGAATTTCTGATAGAACGGTTGTCGGACTCGTACGACCACGCGGGCATGGACGAGACCATCGTGATAACACGCTCCAACAAACGGGCGGGCATATTCAACCAAGGCATCCGCAACCAGATTCTCTACCGCGAAGAGGAGCTCACCGCCGGCGACATGCTGTTGGTGGCCAAGAACAACTACTACTGGGGCAAGGAGTATAAAGAGGTCGATTTCATTGCCAACGGCGACATCGCCCGCGTGGTGCGTGTGAGGAAGCACTACGAGATGTATGGCTTCCGCTTTGCCGACGTACAGCTGCAATTTCCCGACCTCGACGTGGAGCTCGAAGCCCGCATCCTCTTAGACACGCTCACGAGCGAGGCTCCCGCCCTCTCGCGCGACGAGAACGAACGGCTCTACACTGCCATTCTCGAAGATTATGCCCACATTGCCTCGCAACGCGAACGGATGCAGCGGCTCAAAGCCGACCCGTGGTTCAACGCACTGCAAGTGAAGTATGCCTACGGCGTGACGTGCCACAAGGCACAGGGCGGACAGTGGCGGCACGTATATATCGACATGGGATATATCGACCCGCAAAACCTGACGCTCGACTTCTACCGCTGGCTATACACCGCCATGACCCGCGCCACCGAGCATATCTATTTCGTCAACCTCGGCGAGGCTTTTATCGAGGGGTAATGCTCTCACATCCACAAACTACTGTCATCTAACAAAAAAGCACGCCGGCAAACAAAGCTACAACATGCGGCATGTATATTGCATTTGGCAATAAAAGCGTAACTTTGCAGGCCCTTGACAAGAAGATTTTTTTGCCGGGCAGAAAAGAAGGAAAAGCGGGCTGTGCCGGCTGTGAAAACAGGAAAGGAAACGGCGACGCGGCCCGGACGACACCCATAGAACAAGTAGTATGAAAGCCAATCGCGAAATATTGCGCCTTGCCATACCCAACATTATCTCGAACATCACCGTGCCGCTGATGGGCATCGTGAGTACGGCCATTGCCGGGCACTGGGACAGCGAGCACTCGGCTGCCGTGATAGGAGCCTTGGCGATAGGCGTATCTATCTTTAATTTCATCTATTGGAATTGCTCGTTTGTGCGCATGGGGACGAGCGGTCTCACGGCACAAGCCTACGGTGCCGGCGACCGCGCCGAGTGTACCCGCATGCTGGTGCGCGCCGTCACAGTGGCCGGCGTGTTGGGCCTGGCGATATGGCTGTTGCAGATTCCGCTGGGACGGTTTGCGCTGTGGATGATGAACGGCAACGAGATGGTGAGCGACTACTTCTATGCCCGCATTTGGGCCGTTCCGGCAGGCATCTTGCTCTTCGGGCTGAACGGATGGTTTACAGGGATGCAGAATGCCGTCATACCGATGTGTATAGCCGTGACGGTCAACGTGATACACTTGGCATGCAGCTTTGCCTTCGCTTTCGGACTCGACCTGGGTATCGTAGGCATCGCCTACGCCTCGGTCGTGGCGCAGTGGAGCGGCGTAGTGCTGGCCACGGTACTGTTGCTGCTATTCTTCCGCCATACGTTTGTGCGGGTGGCTTGGCACGATATATTAGACCGGGAGATGCTGCGGCGTTTCTTCTCTATCAACGGCAACATTATCATACGCACATTCTGCATCGTGATAGTCTACACCTTCTTCACCGCCATATCGGCACGGATGGACGAGGAGATTCTCGCCGTAAACACGCTGCTGATGCAACTCTTTACGCTCTTCTCCTATATGAGCGACGGTTTTGCCTACGCTGCCGAGGCTTTGACGGGACGTTTCACCGGAGCACGCGACGAAGCCTCCTTGCGGTTATACATACGCCGCTGCATCATGTGGAGCATAGGCATAGCCCTGCTCTTCGTGTGCATCTATCTCGTGTGGTGGCGCGACCTGCTGGGCATCTTTGTCGATACCGCCCGCGGCAATGCGGCAGAGCTGATAAGCCGTGCCGGAGAATATATAGGATGGATTATCGCCATACCTCTGGCCGGGTCGGTACCGTTCCTGATAGACGGCATCATGGTGGGTGCCACGCAAACACGCATCATGCGCAACACCATGCTCCTGGCTACGGCAGCCTTTTTTGCCATCTTCTACGGATTCCTGCCCGTCATAGGCAACAACGCGCTGTGGCTCGCCTTCATGTCGTTTATGATACTGCGGGGCATCTTCCAATACGCAGCGACCCACAGGCTGGAACTGATATACAAGGTATAGCCACACATCGGCAGCATGGAGAGTCGGAACCACACCATATCCCGATACTGCAAAAAAACGGGAACCTGCCCCCGACTCTCGTCGAGCAAGTTCCCTGAATTACAGCTTTATGAAAAATTTGATTACCTATTGTACACCTCTTATTTCACACGGCGATAACCATAGACGGCAAGGTCGCCCAACTCCTCCTCGATGCGAAGCAGTTGGTTGTACTTGGCCATGCGGTCGCTGCGGCTGAGCGAGCCGGTCTTTATCTGCCCGCTGTTGGTTGCTACGGCAATATCGGCGATGGTAGCATCCTCGGTTTCGCCCGAGCGGTGCGAGGTGACGGTCGTGTAACCGTGACGGTGAGCCATCTCTATGGCATCGAGCGTCTCGCTGAGCGAGCCTATCTGGTTCACTTTGATAAGGATAGAGTTGGCACACCCCACCTCTATGCCCTTCGAGAGGAACTGCACATTGGTCACGAACAGGTCATCGCCAACCAACTGGCAGCGCGAACCGATGCGGGAGGTGAGGTGCTGCCATCCCTCCCAATCATTTTCGCTCATACCATCTTCAATAGAGTCTATGGGATAGCGGTCTATCAGCGATTCGAGATAAGCTACCTGCTCTTCGGCCGTACGGCACTTCCCCTTGGCCCCCTCGAATATCGTGTAGTCATACATGCCGTTGCGATAAAACTCCGACGAAGCGCAATCCAGCGCAATCTTCACATCGTTACCGGGCTCGTAACCGGCCTTGCGTATAGCCTCCATGATAGAGTCGAGCGCCTCCTCGGTACTGGCCAACGCGGGAGCGAAACCACCCTCATCGCCCACGGCCGTACTCAACTCGCGGCTGTGCAGCACCCTCTTCAAGGCATGGAACACCTCGGCACCCATGCGCAAGCCTTCGCGGAACGACGATGCGCCCACCGGACGTATCATGAACTCCTGAAATGCTATGGGAGCATCGCTATGGGAACCTCCATTGATAATATTCATCATAGGTACGGGCATCACATAGGTGTTGACGCCGCCTATATAACGATACAGCGGCATGTGCAAAGCTGCGGCCGCCGCCTTGGCAACTGCCAGCGACACGCCGAGGATGGCATTGGCGCCGAGGTTCGCTTTGGTAGAGGAGCCGTCCAGCTCTATCATCTTCATGTCGATGGCACGCTGCTCGAATACCGAACAGCCCACAATAGCCGGGGCGATAACCTTATGGATGTTTTTTACCGCCTTGGTGACGCCTTTGCCACCATAGCGTTTCTTGTTGCCGTCGCGCAACTCCAAGGCCTCGTGCTCGCCCGTAGAGGCGCCCGATGGTACGGCTGCACGGCCCAACACACCATTTTCCAACACTACATCCACTTCAACGGTGGGATTACCGCGAGAGTCGAGTATTTCACGACCCGTGATTTTTGCAATTCTCATAACTATCCTTTCTAAAATTTGCTGCGAAAGTAGCCTTTCACTCGATGGAGCGCAATCCCCATAAATAACTATTCTACGGCTGTAAATCGCCAGATGTTGCTAATATAACAAAACGGCCGGTAAAATTATCACCGGCCATCAATACTTTTTGACTTAAATAACATTCCTACCTCCGATAGAATTGCCCTGCCCTATCTGTTCCCGACGGGAGTGGCGATGTTACGAAAAAGCCGCCTGTTGCATCGCGGCTTTATGGCCTCGACAGGCGACCCGGATATGAGACAATTTATTTCCATCTTTTACTTGTAAGAGAGGCTACAACCTGGTTTCTTACCTTTTGCCAACTGGGCATTTGCTTCAACTCCCTGCGAATGGGTGCGTCATACAGCAAAAACAAGATAAAGAGAAGCACACAGGCATACACTGCGTAACCATACATTTGCTTAATGCTGATTTCTGTCATTTGCGTGATGAACGTATTCATATAACCCGGCATATCGGCTGGCATACGGCTTACAGCCACACTGTCTATGGCAGCACCATACCGCGCCATATTGTCGGGCAAACAGTAGGCCATGCCCCGTGTATATATTGCGGCACCTACGACACCCCCTACGACCATGTGCAGCATATTGAATACCGACAACGCCTGGAAAAAATGCTGGAATGTCATTATCTCCTCCAAGCAGGTCATAAACGTTGCACTCAGTACGGCATACGCAAACCCGCGGCACAGTATCGGCAAATACAACTGCGAAAGAGAAATCTCACTCGATATTGTGAAATAGAATCCCAGCAGGTAGCCCATCACACCTATCAACCCGACTATGAGCAAGCGCACATAAGGGAAACGCCTTACGTGCATCCACCAATAGGCAAACAGGCATCCCGACACAACGCCTGCCAACATAGGCCAGTCGAGCTGTACACTCGTCATCGTACCATAATGCATGACGCCCTCCAAGAAAGCCTCCTCCAACACATGCTCGGTAGCGAGAAGCATCTCGACCAAAGCAATAAGTATGAGAATAGGGAGCAGATAACGGTATCCCCACATCTTAGGCTCTATGTAGGGGTGACGGATGGACAGCATGCGCCCTATACACACCACCGACGTAATAGCTGCCGTAATGCAGAGCTGACAAATGACAGGACTGTTCCACCAGTCATAGTAGTCGCCGTAATTGAATATATAGGTAATTTCCAGTATAAGCACAGCCCACAATATGGCCCCCAGCCAGTCGATGCCCAAGAGCGGAAATTTCCTGATTATTCTGATATGCCGTACGCAAACGGTCAGTATCAGGAGGTCGACAATCATGATTCCGCTGATGAAGAGTTGCATGTAATTCCATTGGTAATAATACATCAGATACGAGGCCAACAAATCGGCGAGCTGCATACTTCCCAGAATGACGATATGCAATATAGGGAAAAAGGAGGTAAAATCGCGGGGCGGCGTTATCCAAAGCTGTATATTCGACATACACTCAAACGTACCCTGAATCTTACAGATACCCTCGATAAAGCAAACCAGCCACAACAATGGCAGAAACGTGATATGCGGGGCAATCATATTGCAAAGCAATACACCGGCCGCCGAGGCACACAACAGGCTTTTGTTGGTGAAACGGAACTTCATGCGGAACAACAGGGGGAAATAGATGGCCATCCCCGCCAGATTAGCGTACAGGCACATCAGCAAGTCTTCTCTCATAAGAGCCGTAGTGCCCATCATCTGGTTGAGCGTTCCCAAGTAAAGTCCCCCCGAGAACTGGAAGGTCGCGGCCATAAACAAATAAATCCACGGCCGTATCTTCTCGGGAACGAACGCCCTGAACATGGGCATCGAAAAAGAGAGAGTCTGTACCGGCGCACTCATGTCAATACTTTATTTTACATTCTACGTTGAAACCGGCCCTCAGCTTACCTACTTTATCGGCATCATTGCCTTGCAAGCGGATACGTACCGGTATCCTTTGCTCTACCTTGACAAAATTGCCGGTTGCATTATCCTGCGGCACCATAGAGAAAAATCGGTAAAGGCCGTCATAAAATTTACAAACCCCTCTTGTACAGCATTTTCGACCTGTTCTTGCGCCAACCGGCGTTGCTCTTGTGCACGACGCACATTCAGTCGTGCCTGTTTTACATTATGATTATTTTTGAAAAGAGAAGAGATATTGTACCTGATACCCACCCCGACATACCAATAATTAAAGTTATTATTCAGTACGGGCACTTCTATCGTAATAGGGCCGTCCAGATGGTCGGCCGCAACCAGAGATATGTGCGGAAGAATCTCGGAGCGTTCTTTTTTTACCATCTCCTCCTTCAACCGGACAGTTGTCTGCGCCTGTTTCAGGGCAATGTTGTTTGCCGTCGCTATCTCTTGCCAATCGTACTCGCTCAATGACGATATCTGCTCTCCCAATAACGCCGTATCGGGAAGAATCTCGGTGCTGTCGGGCAGATGCAAGGTCGTAACCAACTGATGGTTGGCAATCCGCCGGTCGTTCATCACCCTTGTCAACTGCAAATTGAGCTGCTCTTTCTGCAACTCATAACGAGTAATATCGTTTTTGAGGACCGTACCCTGCTCCCTGCGAGCCATCATATTGGCAATGACTTGGTCGGTCAGCTCCATATTTTTCTGCAATACCAGAATCTGATTGTCGAGTTTATACAGATTCAGGTAATGCCCGACAAGCAAGAAACGTATTTCCTGAACATTCTTTCGCAAGTCGAGTTCGGCCAACGACTTACTCAATTCGGCCTGTTTGATGCCGCTGCTTATGGCTCCTCCGGCATAAATTACCTGTTGCGCCTCTAACGCAAAATTATTGCCGAAATGCGGCATCTCAACCTCCATGCCGTTGCTGAAATCTCTATCCCAGATTTGTCCGTTTCCCAAATAACTTGCCGAGAGCGACACGCCTATTTCGGGAAGTCGCTGAGCTTTGGCAGCCTTCAAGGCTTCGCCGGCCGCCTCGTCTCCGTTTTATAGATTTGGATACTTACACTTTGCTCCTCTGCGAGAGCAAACAACTCCTCTATTCCCAACATCCGAGTTTGGGTACATACACTATGGCTGCATAATGCTGTAATAGACAACAGCATTATGAGCCTTTTTGATTTGCTCATAAATTAACCGATTATTTTATTATTTTTTAATGAATACGACTTATAGGGTAGATACAGCAGCCACTAAATCAAAAAACCCACACCCCAGGAATGGAAATCATCTATTTTATTCTTATAGCGAACTGTATAAGCTTTCATACTGTCTCTTTGTTCTTGTTTTCGACCGCGAAATTAGAGAAAAAAGAGACAGAATGTAACCTTATAAAGCTCGATTTTTTCTATTATTTTAACAATCGGAGCCGATAAATCGGTGCGACCGACGGAATGTCGCAACACTCCGTCAGTCGGTCTCTTCGAGGATAAAGATTTCCTCTACCGGTTTGCTGAAATAGCGTGCGATTTTCAGCGCCAGCGGTGTCGAGGGCAGGAAATGCCCCCGCTCGATAGCCACAATCGTCTGCCGGCTTACGCCCACAGCCTCGGCAAGCTGCTGCTGCGTAATGTCGTGCTCTGCACGCTCTATCTTAATTCGGTTTTTCATCGTCGAACTCTTTTCTGTAACGTGCAATCATTATCTTGAATACCAACAAAAATACCACCGGGAAGAGGCATAAATTGGCAATCATGAAGTAGAGATAGGTCAGGTTATTGATTATCAATGTACACACAATAAGCAGGCCCACATATACATACAACGACACCATCAACGCTTGCAGTCTGACGGCCTGCATCATCTCGTCTTCCTGCCGCTCACGCGAACAACAGATAAACAGCGAACCAATTGCAATGCCTATTATGGCCGTATCGTTTACTACAACGCCTGCAATGCCGTTCAAAGAGATGACTTCCAACAGAAGCAGCACTCCTACCAACAGAGACGGGAGAAACAATATCCACCCAACTACCCGCATATAATGCGGCAAAAGAATCGTTTTCATACTACTTAGAATTTAGATTAATAACTCACGCCACAAAAGTAAATAATACATTACACAAAGTCAAGTATTATTTACTTTTTATTCTAAAAAATTATCTGCCTATATAGCAACACTCACATTATCTATCAGTTGTAAAAAAAAGAGGATGAATCCGATACTTAGATTCATCCTCTTATAGAATGCAGGGCTATGCCAGCCTCACTATTTTACCATATCGTCACACGATCCTCGGGTGCCATATACATGGGGTCTCCCTCTACTATATCGAATGCCTTGAAGAAGGAGTCGATATTGCGCAATGCAGCATTGACGCGCCAGCGTCCCAGCGAGTGCGGGTCGGTCTTGGTACGAAGGCGTATTTCCTCATCGGTAATGTTTCCTGCCCACAACGTAGCGTATGCCAGATAGAAACGTTGGTCGGCCGTAAATCCGTCGATGGGAGCAGGCTCTACGCCATTGAGCGAATTGCGGAATGCTGTGTAAGCGACGCGCAAGCCGCCTTGGTCGGCGATATTCTCTCCGAGGGTAAAGTTGCCGTTGGCATGTATCGTATCCACTACGATGATATTGCTGTATTGGGCAGCCAATTTGTCGGCGCGCTCAACGAAGCGCTTGGCATCCTCTTCTGTCCACCAGTCTGTCATATTACCGTCCTTGTCATACTGTCTGCCTTGGTCGTCGAATCCGTGTGTCATTTCATGACCTATCACAACGCCTATGGCACCATAGTTCACAGCATCGTCGGCATCGGCATTGAAGAAGGGAGGTTGCAGTATACCGGCCGGGAAGCATATCTCGTTGGTCGTGGGGTTGTAGTAGGCATTTACCGTCTGGGGGGTCATGAGCCACTTGTCCTTATCGACCGGCTTGCCTTCATCGGCGAGCTGATAGCGGTTTTCGAACTCGCAGGCGCGCAGTACGTTGACCAGATAAGACTCTTCGGGATTAACTTCCAGACCGTCGTAATTGCGCCATTGGTCGGGATAACCTATCTTTACATGGAAAGCGGCAAGTTTCTCATGAGCCTTTGCCTTGGTAGCATCGCTCATCCATTCGAGCGAGTCGATGTGCTCGGCAAGCGCTTTCTGTAAATTAGCAACCAGCGTCACCATGCGTTCTTTCGACTCGGGCGAGAAGAATTTCGCAACATACATCTCTCCCACGGCTTCGCCCAACAAGCCATTCGGCACATTGAGGGCGTGTTTCCAACGAGCCTCTTGCTCCTGTTTGCCCGAGAGTGCGCGGCCGTAGAAGTCGAAAGAGGCCTCCTTGAAATCGTCGCTCAACATTCCGGTGGCAGCATCGGCCATGTTGAATGTGAGATAGCAACGGAAATCGTCGTCGGAGAGCGAACCCAGCAGCTCGTTTACGGTCTTCATGGCACGCGGCTGGCATACGTTGACGGCTGCCACCGAGTCGAGGCCGAGCGTAGAGAAGTAGGTATCCCAATCGAGATTGTTGTAGGTGGCTTTAAGCTCGTCGATGGCTACCTTATTGTAATTGGCTTGCGGGTTTCGCAATTCATCACGCGAGAAGGCCGCTTTTGCCAAGGTGGTCTCTATATTCATCACCGTCTCTACGGCCTTAGCCGCAGCCTCCTCGTCGTAACCTATAAGGGAGAAGAGACGGGCCACATATTTTTTGTAGCTCTCGCGAATGGCAAGGGTAGACTCATCGTTGAGCAGATAGTAGTCGCGGTCGCCCATGTTCATGCCGGCCTGGTAGGTGCAGAATATGTTCATGCTGCTGTTTTTGTCGTCGGCACCCACATAGGGAGCAAAGAAAGGCGCGGTATTGCGCAAATGCATTGTAGCCAGAATGGCGGCCTTCTCCTGAGGGGTAGATACGGCTGCTATCTCTTCCAGATAGGGTTTCAAGGGTGCTGCACCCTCTTCATTGAGGCGCACACTGTCCAATCCCATCTTGTAAAGGTCGCTTATTTTCTGCTCTACGGTACCTTTGACGGCTTGGGTCTTGCCCATATCCTCAAACATTACACGCAGACGCTCCTCATTGTTGTCTATGAGTTTATCGAACGAGCTGAAACGCGAGCGTTCGGGGGTAAGAGGATTCTTGGCCATCCACCCGCCGCAGGCATACTGGTAAAAGTCGGCGCTTGCCATAACGGTCGTGTCGAGGTTGCTAAGGTCTATCCCCGGCACTTTGTTTTCGTCGGCTGTCTTAGGAGTACATGCGCCCAATGTCGCGAGCGCAACAGCCATTGAATAGAATTTCATTTTCGACATCATGTTCATGTGTTTTTAAAGTGATTATGATTGGTTTTTCAACATTTCAAGTTCTTCACTCTCCTTTTCCCACTGCGACATAGCCTCGTCGAGCGATTTTTTCAGGCGCGCATGCTCCTCGTAGAGGGTTACATCGGCAGCCCCCTCGGGGGTACCGAGCTTGCCTTCCACTACATCTATGGCATACTCTATGTGCTCTATCTCTTTTTCGCGGTCGGCCACGGAACGTTCGAGCTTCTTGATGCGACGAGCCTGCTCCTTACGCTCCTCATAAGAGATTTTCGAGTTGCTCTTCTCTATCGAGGGCTGCTTCTCGGCCGACTTGCGGCTGGCCGAAGGCTTCTCCAACTCGCGGAGAGAGTCTATTTTTTTCTTCTCCAAGAAATCGTAGATACCGCCCAAATGTTCTCTGACGCGCCCGCCGCCAAATTCATACACTTTCGACACTAAACCGTCGAGGAACTCCCGGTCGTGCGATACCACGATAACCGTACCGTCAAAATCGGCGATGGCGCTTTTCAGAATATCTTTGGTTACCATGTCGAGGTGGTTGGTAGGCTCGTCGAGGATGAGCAGGTTGACCGGTTCGAGCAACAGACGTATCATGGCCAGGCGGGTCTTCTCGCCGCCCGACAAGACGCTCACTTTCTTTTCCGACGCCTCGCCGCCAAACATGAATGCGCCCAATATGTCGCGTATCTTGGTGCGAATGTCGCCTACCGCCACACGGTCGATGGTGTCGAAGACGGTAACGGAACCGTCGAGCAACGACGCCTGGTTCTGGGCAAAGTAACCTATCTTTACGTTATGCCCTATTTTGAGGGTCCCGTCGAAAGGTATCTCGCCCATGATACACTTCACGAGCGTCGACTTTCCTTCGCCATTCTTGCCCACAAAGGCAACCTTTTCGCCCCGCTTGATGGTAAAGGTTGCATGCTCGAATACGGTGTGGTCGCCATATCGCTTGGCCACATCATCGGCTATGACCGGATAATCGCCCGAGCGCGGTGCGGGAGGGAAACGCAGGTTGATATGCGAGGTGTCTATCTCATCGACCTCGATACGCTCGATTTTTTCGAGCTGCTTGATACGCGACTGCACTTGCACCGCCTTGGTGGCTTTGTATCGGAAGCGTTCTATAAACGCCTCGGTATCTTGTATTTGCTTTTGCTGGTTCTCATAGGCCCGTTGTTGCTGTTCGAGCCGCTCGCGACGCAACTCCACATACTTCGAGTAGTTGACCTGATAATCATAGATACGCCCCATGGATATCTCTATGGTGCGGTTGGTTACATTATCTATAAAGGCGCGGTCGTGCGATACAAGCACTACGGTATTGGCACGGGTGGCCAGGAATGTTTCGAGCCATTGTATCGACTCTATGTCGAGGTGGTTGGTAGGCTCATCGAGCAACAATACGTCGGGGCGCTGCAAGAGGAGTTTGGCCAACTCTATGCGCATGCGCCATCCGCCGCTGAACTCGGAGGTGGGCCGGTCGAAGTCGCTCCTTAAAAAGCCCAATCCCATAAGCGTGCGTTCCAACTCGGCCTGGTAATTGGCATTTTCCATCAGCTCATATTGCTCGTTGGCGGCCGATACCCTTTCTATAAGTTCCTGATAGTCGTCGCTATCATAATCGGTGCGGGAGGCCAGCTCTTCGTTCATGCGGTCGATGCGGTTTTTCATCTCCAAGACATGGGCAAAGGCTTGTTCGGCCTCTTGCCTGACGGTGCGGACATCACCGAGCTGCATCTGCTGCGGCAAATATCCTATTGTGAGCTCGCGCGGACGATTGACTACACCCGACGACGGCGCCTGTAATCCTGCAATAATTTTGAGCATGGTAGATTTCCCTGCTCCGTTTTTACCTACCAAAGCTATACGGTCGCGCTTGTTGATAACATAGGTGATGTCGTCAAAGAGCGGATTTCCGCCAAACTCGACCGAAAGTTTTTCTATCGAAATCATACTTTATATGCTATTATGATACAGCCGGCGTGTCGTTTGAAGCACCTCCTGCGGCATTGCGACGGGGATGTCTTTTGCGCGAGCGCCGTTTCTTATCTTCCCGACCGGCCGGCTTGCCTCCTTGCTGCGCCGAATCGCTCCGCGAAGGCGCCGTACGGCGCATATTCCCACGATTACCGCCCCGCCGCCGCTTCTTCGGCTCGCGCGGCTTATATTCGGGAGCCTCGCCAAGCGATTCGGGGAGCAATTCTCTCTCTATCTCGTAGCCGAGGAATTTTTCTATACGGGCAAACTTATCCTGGTCTTTCTCTGAGACAAAGGTTATGGCAGCCCCCTGCGCGTTGGCACGTGCCGTACGACCTATACGATGTATATAATCTTCGGGGTCGCGCGGTACGTCGTAATTGATTACCAACTCTATTTGGTCTATATCTATGCCGCGCGCCACAATATCGGTGGCAACGAGAATCTCTATCTTGTTGTTCTTGAAGTCGAGCATGACACGGTCGCGCTCTTCCTGCAACAGGTCGGAGTGCATGGCAGCGACCTTGAATTTTTTGCGTTTCAACGCAAATGCCACCTCCTTGCATTTTATTTTCGACGAGGCAAATACGATGGTTTTCCCCGTCACAGGGGTGGTGAAGATATGCTCTATGATGCCTATCTTTTGTGTCTCGTAGCAAATATATGCGCTTTGATGTATGGCGTCGTTGGGCTTCGACACGGCTACACTCACCTCTACGGGGTCATGGAGTATATTTTTGGCCAGTTGCCTGATTTTGGGGGGCATCGTTGCCGAAAACATCAGCGTCTGACGTTGCTTGGGCAGATAGGAACATATATCCATTATATCATCGTAGAAGCCCATATCGAGCATACGGTCGGCCTCGTCGAGGATAAAATACTCTACGCCCGAAAAATCTATATTGCTTACTTTCAGGTGTGATATGAGCCTGCCGGGGGTGGCTATCACCACATCGGCTCCCAGTTTGAGGCCGCGTTTCTGCTGCTCCCATGAGGCTCCGTCGCCACCTCCCGATACCGCCACGGTAGAGATGGGAGCGAAATAGGAGAATCCTTCAAACTGCAAATCTATTTGTTGGGCCAGCTCGCGGGTGGGCGTTACGATGATGGCACGCACCTTGTTGCTGCCGGTACCGCTCAGCAACATACGGTTCATCAGCGGCAAGATGAAAGCGGCGGTCTTTCCCGTCCCGGTTTGGGCGCAAGCTATCATATCTTTCCCATCCATTATAACAGGAATGGCCTTTTCCTGCACAGGAGTCGCCTCGCGAAAGTTCATCGCATCGAGACCATCCATAATCTCGTCTTCGAACCCGAATTCATCAAATGTCATAAATTTCTTCTCTTTTACCCGACAAAGATAATGATATTTCTCGTTTTGCCCCATGCCGCAAGAGCCGAAGAAAGAGTATGAAATAATAAAAAAATGACAAATCTCTCTTTTCGTGGAACAAAACGGTAGCCTCGTTACCTATTATATTGTAACTTAACAAATAGGGGCTTATGCAGCTTACTCCATGATATGACGTTAAGCGCCGTTAAGGGGCCAACTTTCTTAATTAAAAGAACTTAAATATATGGCAACGACGATACAAGCGATTGATTTATGTGTTAATTTTAGCATGTGAAAATATTAAAACAAACAGACATTTAACATTTAAGCACTTAATCATGAACAGAACAAAGCAAATACTGATGGTATCGGCAACGGTTGTGGGCACCTGTCTTGCAACATCGGCCATCATGTATCATTACATGAAAAAGTATGATGAAAACAGCAACGACACATACTTACAAAACGAATATGCCATGCCCACCGGGTACACACCCGTATCGCAGCGCGCCATTGAAACCGACTTTACACAAGCCGCCGAGAATACGGTAAATGCCGTTGTCAGCATACGTACGCTCACGGCCACGGCACAATCGGCGGGCCGCTTCAACGACCCGTTCCTCGAATTTTTCTTCGGTCCGGGGCGTGTGCAGCCGCAACCGCAGCCCCGTGCAGGGCTGGGCTCGGGAGTCATCATCTCACCCGACGGCTACATCGTAACCAACAACCACGTGATAAGCGGTGCCGATAAGATAGAGGTGACCCTCAACGACAACAGGTCGTTCAACGGCCGCATCATAGGTACCGACCCCAATACCGACCTCGCGCTGATAAAGATAGAAGCCGAAGGGCTGCCCGTCGTACAATTCGGCAACTCCGACGATTTGAAAGTAGGCGAATGGGTTCTGGCTGTAGGCAACCCCTTCGGGCTGACATCGACCGTAACAGCCGGTATTGTCAGCGCCAAGGCACGCCGCATCAGCGACAACATGACCAACCAAATGGGTATAGAATCGTTTATACAAACCGATGCCGCCGTCAACCCCGGCAATAGTGGCGGCGCACTGGTAAACACCAACGGCGAGCTGGTGGGCATAAATACCGCCATCTTTTCCGAGACAGGCAATTATGCCGGTTACTCGTTTGCCATCCCATCGAGCATAGTGAGCAAGGTAATTGCCGACCTGCGCCAATACGGCACCGTACAACGTGCTGTAATGGGTATCGGTTTCCAAGAAATCACATCGGCGATGGCCAAGGAAAAAGGAATAGATGTACTTGAAGGCGTATATGTAGGCGAAGTATATGACCTGAGCGCCGCCATGGAAGCCGGCATAGAAGTAGGCGACATCGTTACCGCCATCAACGGGGTAAAAATCAAAAACGGAGCCGCCTTACAGGAGCAGATAAGCCGTTACCGTCCGGGAGACAAAATAAAAGTCAGCATACGACGCAACAACAAGGAGCTGGAAAAGAGCCTCACACTGAGAAACAGCCAAGGCAGTACCGAGATGAAGAAAGCCGTCGGGTTCGGCTCATTGGGCACGAGCTTCAAAGACCTTACCCGCCAACAGATGCAGGAGATGAACATACGCAGCGGCGTACAAGTTGTAGGGCTGAAAGACGGTAAATTCAAAGATGCCGGCATACGCGAAGGCTTTGTAATACTCGAAGTAAACGGACAAAACATCCGCTCCGTAAACGACATGGAGAGCATATTCGACAGCATTGTTCGCTCCAACCAGACACGCAAGGTGATGTTTATCACCGGTATATATCCTACGGGAAAAATCATGTATTACGCCGTAGACCTGTCGGAATAAACACAACTGCGCCCTTTATGACAATATTTCACCGCCGGGCTGCCGCAAACCGCCCGGCGGTGAAAACGTCATAAAAAAGCCCATATAAGGCAAAAATAAGAACAGCGGCACGCCTTTTGCGGTTACGATAGGAAGAGAACTTGATGCGTCAGGAATATGACACAATGTCATAAGAGGCAAAAAGTTCAGGCGAGAGCTTGCATTTAACAATGTTTCACATGCAAACCACCAGATAAAACCGTATATTTGCAGTTCACATCAAATAGAAGATGAGACAACTAAAAATTACCAAATCAATTACCAATCGCGAGAGCGCCTCTCTTGACAAATATTTGCAAGAAATAGGACGTGAAGATCTCATTACCGTCGAAGAGGAGGTTGAACTCGCCCAACGTATCAAACAAGGAGACCGTGCAGCATTGGAGAAGTTGACCCGCGCCAACTTGCGTTTTGTCGTGTCGGTAGCCAAGCAGTATCAGAACCAAGGACTGAGCCTTCCCGACCTTATCAACGAAGGTAACCTAGGGCTGATAAAGGCTGCCGAAAAATTCGATGAGACACGCGGATTCAAGTTTATCTCTTATGCCGTGTGGTGGATACGCCAGTCTATCCTGCAAGCGATTGCCGAGCAATCGCGCATCGTGAGACTGCCGTTGAACCAAGTGGGTTCGCTGAACAAAATCAGCAAAGCCCTCTCGAAGTTTGAGCAAGAGAACGAGCGTAAGCCCTCGCCCGAAGAGCTCGCCGAAGAATTGGACATCCCGGTAGACAAAATCTCAGACACACTGAAAGTATCGGGACGACACATTTCGGTAGACGCGCCCTTCGTAGAAGGTGAAGACAACAGCCTGCTTGACGTATTGGTAAACGACGACTCCCCTATTGCCGACCGTTCGTTGATAGACGAGTCGCTCTCGAAAGAAATCGACCGGGCATTGCAGTTACTGCAACCTCGTGAGAGAGAGATTGTAAAAATGGTCTTCGGTATCGGTTGTCAAGAGATGACTCTCGAAGAGATTGGCGACAAGTTCGGCCTGACACGCGAGCGCGTACGCCAAATTAAAGAAAAAGCAATCAGGCATCTAAGACAAAAGGCGCAAAGCCAGTTATTGAGATCTTATTTAGGATAATTGAGCCTGAAAAAGCAAGGGGCTGCTCTGCGGGGCAGCCCTATTTATTTTCCCGCAGCAACAGCTTGCCCCCAACAGGACATCTCACCTCTATCACTCCCAGCATATAAAGAGACCCCAGACCGCGCTGCCCGTTTAGGGATTACGCGGTCTGGGGCGTTTACATTATACTATCGATTACAATCTGCTCATAACATTATCCTGTACCAGGCAGCTCCGATTACGGCAATTCAGGACACATCCCGCAATCACTTCACCACCAGTTTGAAGACAGCCTCTCCGCAAGCAACAATGTACAATCCGCTTTGTCGGGGGCGATACTGGCAGCTGCCATCCACCGCAACCGTGGCCTCGGGTATGCCCTGAGCATTGTAAACCGTAGCCTTGCATGGCTCGTCGCTTTCCAAGACAATACTTCCGGCCGCTGCATACGCGCGAAGAGCCGATTGGGTGATGCCCGGTACTGCGCTCTCATCGGCAACCACAACCTCTATCTCGTTGGAGTAAGCACTCTCACTCTCTCCACTTACGGCTTTCACCTTATAATAATAGGTACCGGGAGCAAGCCCCGTAAGCGTATATCGCGTCGATGTGATATACTCATACTCTTGCTCCACGCCATTGCCTTGCAAATGCAATGTATAGGTTTCTGCTCCGGCGACAGGCGACCAATAGGCCGTAAATCCGTCATTGGTAATATCACCGGGCGATGTGGCGACAGGGGCATCCAGCGTCACGGCAGGCGCACCACCCATGAAATCGAACGTAACCACACCGGCGGCAGCATTATAAGCGATATTCTCCACCGGCTTATTTGTGATAAGCGTGTTGTATATCTTCATGGCAGGCGTAGAGGATGACGTAAAGGCATTGTTCCCGGCATAGGGATACAGGTCTCCCTCCAAATTTCTTGTACTGAGCGAGTTGTCGGCCGGCACAATCTGGATACGGGGCCGACTACTGTCGGTATTGACCATATTGTAGTTCCATACAGACGCGTCGTAATCTATCTTTACAATCATCAGGCCCTCAGAAGGCAATCCTACATCCCAACCTTGTTGCAAACGTGTCTCGAACGTAAAATATTGTTTCTCATTAGCCGCCACCTTATAGGCCCGCTCGTTCTCGCCGATATAGGGCAGCACAACCGATGCAGCTGTTGTAAGCTCTTCTATGTCAAGCCATCCACAATAGGCACGCTCGTATGCCGAATAACCTACGGGAATACGCCCGTCTTCGGCATAGCACCCATAGTCCATAATACTCCATATATCCATGCCGAAGTTATAACCCTGGGTATCGTATATATCGGGCAATCCCAACGTATGGCTGTATTCATGGCAGAAAGAACCTATGCCGTCCATATTACTGCCCGATGTACCGCTGAGCTCCGACGAGCAGGCATACATATCGAGCTTCACACCATCGACCGAAACCACACGCCCGGCGCCCTGATACACATACCACATGTGCGGCCAGATGGTCCATGAAGGCGCTCCGCTACTCTCGGCATAACCGGCATAAATCACATATACGAGGTCGACCCAGCCATCGCCATCGAGGTCATAATCTGCCATATTGCACAATCCTTGTTCCGATGCCTTCTGACAAGCCTCTATAATAACCTCCTCGGGGCGCAAGTCATTGCCGCTACGGTCATTGCCGCCGTAATACGAAGCATTGTTATCAAGCGTCACAGGACCTACCACATCGAATATCGGTTGGAACTTCCCGTAACTCTGCGCAATGAAATAGTCTCGCGCCGAGCCGATTGCTCCCATGTAATCATTCCCCTCCTCGTTCATGAGGTTATCTATCGCCTCACGGGTGCTTGCCGGCTTGAACTTGACATCCTGATACTCGGCAAGTATAACGATACCGCGCACCTCAGCCCCATTATTTCCCTCTGACTGGGCCTGCGCCATGCGACGCATGGGGGCCTTCCGTGCTGTTATTTTCTTGGTCTTCTGCTCACGTGACGCAAGGTATAGATTGTCTAACCGCTCGCGCACCGCGGCATCGCTTATCAGAGAGAGCGAAGCCCCCAAGGCAGGAGCATCATCCGACGCTACAAGCTCCGTAGCGACCAAGGAGTTATTCTCATCCCAACGGGCATAACGATAATAGCCGTCGGCACACTCTACCACTAATGCACCCTGCGATGTTGTCATGTAATGGAAGTACTCATCGCCCCGCATACTCACCGTAATCGTCGTACCATCGGGCTGCGTAACAACTCGCGGAACAGGATTCGCCGGAATGGCTTGCAACTGTGTGACAGCCATACTCGCTACCATCATAAAGGAAAGCAGAAACCGTTTCTTCATCATCTTCGTTTTTATTTATTTTATTGTTATAGCGTTATTACGGAGAGTTGCAAATATAATTGTTTTAGATTAAAAGCCCGAAAATGCAGGCAAAAATCGAAAAAGAATCGGTTAGAGCCATTTTTCATCTCCTACCCGACACGCCAAGCTGCCGCATGCCACCATACCAAGTATCTCAAAATCGTCCCTTTTAAATAGACAGATAAAGCATCGGGGTGCTAATACATGCCGTTGACGCAGCACCGCTCTCACAAGATGATGCTCCCCATACCGACAACGACATGGAAGGATGCCTTTTTCGTTTTCTTCGGGGGGAGCATCCACAGGAAGAAGATAAAGACAAGAGGCCGACCTCAAAAAAACTTTGGGACGGCCACTCATCGATATATTGTCTCAGATTGGTTGCCTACGGCTACTCGTCGGCCTCATAATAGCCAATTTCCTCTATCAGCAGGTCGCGCAAAGCCCTGCGGTCGAGAATAACGACTTCGGTAGGCGTATAATCTATGATTTTTTCTTGTTTCAGTTCGGCCAGAGACGACAGCAGGACAGCCCGCTGCACCCCGAAATATCCATACAGGTCTCTCTGTTTCGCAATAATACGTATATCGGTAGCATTGCGCTGCGTGAGTGACAGAATCCAAAAAGCGATACGCTCTTTCATATCGCCGGTACTTATAGAGAGAATAGCCTCTTTGTTCTTTTGGCTACGGCGCGATAAAATATTGAGCAGGTTTATAAGAAAAATCTGCTCATCACGCATAAACGTGAGAAAGGTAGCCTTATCTATCTGCATAAGCCCTGTGGTACCCACTGCATAATAATTGGCCGAGTAGTGAGTCGTACGCCCAAACATGTGCTCGGGAGCAATAATATCGGGGGCATGCAATGTCTGGCTCAGTCTTACTTTCCCGTCGTAAGTACACATCTCACACCGCAAACTGCCCGAAAGGAGAAATTTGAAGTGCGTGCAAGATTCGGTACGCCCTATGGCAAGCTCGCCATCGTTATATTTCAAGAAATGAAAACGGGTCTTGTCTATCAACTCCGACAATTTACTCCTGCTTACACCCTGAAACAAAGGCAATTGCATTAAGGTCTGGTAAATATTCTCCATTGTATGACTGTTTTTGATATTCAAAAGTATAAAATGAATTTTTAGCACACAAGATGTTGAGGACTAAAAGAAGTTCTCCATTTAGAAAGTATTTATTTATTTTTTTTTCCTTAACTTTGTCGCCAGTAACCTTAAAAGCACGACCTACTATGAGCAGTGACATTTTATTACAGTTAAAAGAGTTTTTCAGCCAATTCTCTTTCCAAGAGTCTCTCAGTTCATTTATCATCATGTTTGCCGTCATAGATATGATAGGACTCACCCCTATCATCATAGACATGCGCTCCAAGGGACAATATATCGATGCAGGCAAAGCAGCCATATACTCTTTGTGTATGTTCCTGATATTCTTGTTCCTCGGCACGTCGATATTGGGATTGTTCCACGTCGATGTAGCATCGTTTGCAATAGCCGGTTCGCTGGTACTGTTTGCCATGGCGGTAGAGATGGTATTGGGCATAGAGATTTTCCGCAACGACGGCCCCGGCGGGAAAGCCGCCACAATGGTCCCCATTGTATTCCCGCTCATAGCAGGAGCCGGCTCATTTACCACCCTTATATCGCTGCAATCGCTATATAGTCTCATCAACGTAATCATAGGACTATTACTCAACATAGTGGTCGTGTATATAGTATTGTCGAAAGTAACACTTTTGGAGCGTCTGCTGGGCAAAGGAGGCGTATATGTAGCACGAAAATTTTTCGGCATCATACTTCTTGCCGTATCTGTAAAGATGTTCCTCGAAAACCTTGCAAAATTCATGCAACTGGTACAATAGCCAATAAAAAAAGCACTTCTTTCAGGAAGTGCTTTTTTATTGCACTTTCACTCCACCTCCGCATATTTGCATCTTGCTGAATTTCAATATATTATAGGATACCACTTTTAGATTATTATTTTTTTATTTCTACACATTTGTTTTTTCAACATGAAAGATATAAATTCGTGTCATAAAAACAGTTTTTCCGCATATAGCGGAATATTTGAATAAGTTAACCTGATTCTTTTAAATATGAGTTACCTTAAATTTGACAAAAGACTCATGATAAACCTCGAGCAATCGCTTCGCAAGGAATTGTTGCGTACCAACCGCTCGGGAGCTTATCACTGCACCACCATTGTCGATTGCAATACCCGCAAGCAACATGGGTTGCTGGTAATACCCATCCCCGAAATGGATGACGAAAGCCATGTGATATTGTCGTCGCTCGACGAAACCGTCATACAACACGGAGCCTCATTCAACTTGGGACTGCACAAATACAATGGCGACTGTTTCAGCCCTAACGGACATAAATATATTAGGGAATTTAATTGCGACTCATCCATACAGACAATGTACCGGGTAGGAGGCGTAATCCTCACCAAAGAAAAAGTTTTTGTAGAGCATGAGAACCGCATCCTCATCAAATATACGCTGGTAGAGGCGCATTCGCCCACGACGCTGCAATTCAGGCCGTTCTTGGCATTCAGGCCGGCCAACGCATTATGCGTCGAGAACGATGCCATAAACACGGCATACGAAAACGTACCCAACGGCATAAGTTGCTGCCTATACGAAGGCTACCCGCAGCTGTTCATGCAATTCAACAAACAGGCACAATTCGTATCAGACCCGCATTGGTACAAGGGTATAGAGTATCCCAAAGACCAAGAGCGCGGCGAGTCGTATCGCGAGGACCTTTATGTGCCGGGCTACTTCGAGTTGCCCATCAAGAAAGGCGACAGCATCATCTTCTCGGCCGGCATAGGCAAGGCTGCGCCTCGCACACTGGCGAAAACGTTCACCAATGAGATTGCCAACCGCACGCCGCGCAACAGCTTCTTCAACTGTCTGAAAAATTCGGCACAACAATTCTACTTCAAGAAAGGCAAAGACCTCTATATACTTGCCGGCTATCCGTTCTTCGGAGTGCGGGCCCGCGACGAGTTCATCGCCCTTCCCGGATGCTCGCTTTCGATAGGCGATGTAGCTGCCTTCGAGCAAACGATGGCTACCGCCCAAAGAGCCTTGCGCCGTTATATGGAGTATGGCGAGACCGACCCCATGATAAAAGAGATAGACGTTCCCGACGTAATGTTGTGGGCGATATGGACTATACAACAATATGCCCGCGAAATAGGGTCGAAACAGTGCTACGACCTCTATGGCAAGCTCGTCGCCGAGATATTGAATTACATTATAGAAGGACGTCACCCCAACCTTTTTGTACACAACAACGGCCTGCTCTACTCCAACGGCAAAGAGAAACCCATATCGTGGATGAACAGTACAATAAACGGCACTCCCGTAAATCCGCGAAGCGGCTATCTGGTAGAGATAAACGGATTGTGGTACAATGCCTTGAAATTTGCCGCCAACCTTTTGGCCGAGAACAACGGCACGGCAGCGCACATAGACCGGTGGAATGCTCTGGCCGACAAGAGCGGAGCATCATTCATATCGACATTCCTCAACGACTACGGATACCTCTTTGATTACGTAGACGGCAATATGACCGATTGGAGCGTACGCCCCAACATGCTCATTGCCATCTCACTCGAATATTCGCCGCTCGACCGCAGGCAACGCAAAGGTGTGCTCGACATCGTGACCAAAGAATTGCTCACGCCCAAAGGCATACGCACACTCAGCCCCAAGAGCTACGGATACCGCCCGTGGTATGCAGGCTCTCCCGAGGAGCGCGCCTACGCCTACCACCAAGGCTCTACGCGTCCCTGGTTGATGGGAGCCTATGCTGCTGCCTACCTGCGCATCTTCGGCATAGGCGGTGTGGCATTTATAGAAAGAATGCTCATCGGCTACGAAGACGACCTGTCGGACAAATGTATAGGGTCGCTCTCGGAGATGTTCGATGGCAATCCGCCATACACGGCACGAGGCGCCATCAGTTTCGCCGCCAACGTAGGCGAAGTGTTGCGCGTATTGCGCTCATTAAAGAAATATAATGTTTGATTAAAACAGATATACCTATGAAAGCACTCATGTTCGGGTGGGAATTTCCCCCGCATATCCTCGGCGGCCTTGGCACGGCAAGTTTCGGACTGACCAAGGGTATGGCTGAATGCGGCGGGATGGACATCACCTTTGTTATACCTAAACCATACGGCGATGAAGACAAGAGCTTTGCCCGTATCATAGGCGCAGGGAATACGCCGGTAGCATGGCGCGACGTAAGCTGGGACTATGTACAGAACCGCTACGGTTACTGCATGGACCCGCAACTATACTTCGACCTGCGAAGCCATATCTACGCCGATTTCAACTATTTAAGCACCAACGATTTAGGCTGTATAGAATTTTCGGGTCGCTATCCCGACAACCTTTTGGAGGAAATCAACAACTACTCTATTGTTGCCGGTGTGATAGCCCGCACATTAGACTTCGACATCATCCACTCACACGACTGGCTCACCTACCCTGCCGGCATACACGCCAAACAGGTCTCTGGCAAGCCGCTGGTCATACACGTACACGCAACCGACTTCGACCGCAGCCGGGGCAATGTCAATCCTACCGTATACGCCATAGAACGCGACGGTATGCTCAATGCCGACCACATCATCTGCGTGAGCAACCTTACCCGCCAAACAGTCATAGAGAAGTACCACATAGACCCGGCCAAGGTATCGACGGTACACAACGCCGTGACACCGCTCAGCGATGAAATAAAAAACATCGTGATGCCCCACAACACCAAAGACAAGGTGGTGACATTCCTGGGCCGTATCACCATGCAGAAGGGTCCCGAATATTTTGTGGAGGCAGCTGCACGCGTGCTGAAAAAATCGCACCACGTGCGCTTTGTAATGGCCGGCAGCGGCGATATGATGAACCAGATGATAAATCTCGTTGCCGACCGCGGCATATCGGACCGCTTCCATTTCACAGGCTTCCTGCGTGGCAGGCAGGTTTACGAGATGCTCAAAGCCAGCGACGTATACATCATGCCATCGGTCTCGGAGCCTTTCGGCATATCGCCATTGGAGGCGATGCAGGTGGGCGTTCCCTCTATCATCTCGAAACAATCGGGCTGTGCCGAGATTCTCGACAACGTAATCAAGATAGACTATTGGGACATCGACGCCATGGCCGATGCCATATACTCCATCACGCACAACCCCGCCCTGTATGAGCACCTGCGCGTTGAGGGTGAAGCCGAGGTAAACGAAATAAAATGGAAATATGCCGGGCAAAAAGTGATAGACATATATAATAAAGTGCTGCAACAGTACCACAAAGACTAAATTATATAACCGAAAATAAAAACCTAATATATTATGAAAAGTATCTGTTTGTATTTTCAAATTCATCAGCCGTTTCGGCTCAAAAGATACCGCTTCTTCGATATAGGAAAAGACCATTACTACTACGACGACTTTGCCAATGACGACATCATCACGCGCATAGCACGCAACTCATATATACCCGCCGTAGAAGCAATGACCGAAATGGTGCGTACATCGGGAGGCAAATTCAAGGTTGCTCTCTCTATCTCGGGCGTTGCCTTGGAGCAACTGGAAATGTATGTTCCCGAACTGATAGACAGCCTCAAAGAGCTGGCAAAAACAGGTTGCGTAGAGTTCCTCTCGGAAACTTACGCCCACTCGCTCTCGTCACTCACCGATGTCGAGGAGTTCCGCGCACAAGTAAAAGCTCACGACGAAAAGATATACAATCTATTCGGGCAACAACCCAAAGTATTCCGCAATACCGAGCTCATCTTCTCTGACGAAATAGCCGGCATGATTTCGGGACTGGGATTCAAAGGCGTTATTACCGAGGGTGCCAAGCACATATTGGGTTGGAAGAGCCCCAACTACCTGTACAACTCGATGGCCTCGCCCCGCTTGAAGATGCTGCTCAAAAACGACAAATTCAGCGAAGACATCGCCCGCAACTTCTCGAACTACGAGTGGAGCGACTACCCTCTTACCGCCGAGAAATACATCAGCTGGATAAAAGGACTGCCCGAGGAAGAGTCTATCGTCAACCTCTTCATGAACTGCGAGGTGCTTGGCGAAAGCCAACCGCGCGAAA
This sequence comes from uncultured Porphyromonadaceae bacterium, assembly GCA_900542255.1. Classification (GTDB taxonomy): domain Bacteria; phylum Bacteroidota; class Bacteroidia; order Bacteroidales; family Barnesiellaceae_A; genus Barnesiella_A; species Barnesiella_A excrementipullorum. The sequence continues at coordinate 9,072 of UQMR01000015.1, read as the reverse complement.
CCGGCATATTTGAATTTTTCAAAGCCCTGCCCCGCTTTGCCGAGGATGCCGGCATAGGATTCATTCTGCCGTCGGAAGCAATCAGCAAACTGAAACCGGTAGACGCACTCTCTGTACCCTATCCCATGTCGTGGACCGATGAAGCACGCGACGTAAGTACGTGGTTGGGCAACCGCCTGCAAAACGAAGCCTTCCACAAGCTCTACGACCTGTCGGAACGCGTGCGCATGTGCGAAGACCGCCGCATCAAACAAGACTGGATGTACCTGCAAGCAAGCGACCATTTCTTCTACATGTCGACCAAATACGGGTCGGGAAAAAGTTCTTTCAGCCCATACGACTCGCCCTTCGACGCCTTCATCAACTACATGAATGTACTCAGCGACTTCATCGTACGAGTAGAAGAGCAATACCCCGCCCAGATAGAAAACGAAGAGCTGAACTCGCTGCTTACAACCATCCGCAACCAAGCAGGTGAGATAGAAATGCTCGAAAAAGAGCTGAAATCGGCACGTGCCGAAAAACAAAGCATGCACGTAACCAAGGCCAAAGCCCCTGCCAAAACAGCAAAAGCGACCAAACCGGCCGCCAAATCTACTACAAAGAAAAGCGAGGCCACCGAAGAATAAGGCTAAGACTCGCTCAACGATTTTATAAACAGAAAACGGAGTGTCTGCCGCACAAAAGCCCGACACTCCGTTTCCACCTTTTAGAAACAAGCATATGGCAACAAAGTTTTTTCCCGAATCGGAACTAATCATCAACCAGGACGGCAGTGCCTTCCACATACACATCCGTCCCGAACAACTGTGCGACCGCATTATCATGGTAGGCGACCCCGGTAGAGTGAACCTCGTAGCCTCATTCTTTACCGAAAAAACCTTCGAAGTGTCAAACCGCGAATTTCACACCATCGGCGGCCTTTATAAAGGGAAGCCCGTCATGTGTATCTCCCACGGCATTGGCACCGACAACATAGACATCGTCATGAACGAGCTCGATGCACTCGCCAACATTGACTTTGCTACTCGTCACGAAAAACCCGAGCACCGCGCCCTGTCGATAGTAAGATGCGGCACCTGCGGCGGATTGCAACCCCATGTGCCCATAGGCTCATACATCATATCCGAGAAATCGATAGGATTCGACGGCGTACTCAACTTCTACCACGGTCGCGATGAAGTATGCGACCTCGACTTCGAGAAAGCATTCTGCCAGAGCGTAGGCTGGAATCCGCTCTGGGCCAAACCCTACGTCATCGACAACGACCCCGAGCTGATAGCCCGCATCGAAGACAGCAACATGGTTCACGGCGTCACAATATCGGCCAACGGATTCTACGGACCGCAAGGACGCGAATTGCGCATTCCGCTCGCCGACCCCGAACTGAACAAAAAAATAGAGCAATTCAAGTATGGGCAGTATGTCGTTACCAACTACGAAATGGAAAGCTCGGCCCTTGCCGGTCTCGCCCGCCTGATGGGACACCACGCCATGACCATTTGCATGGTTATTGCCAACCGCGTAGCACAACATGCCAACTCGAACTACAAATCGTCGATAGGCGACATGATAGAAAAAGTACTCGACCGCATTTGATAAACTCATATAACCACAACTATGTATAGCAACCCACAAGAGTGCCTCTATTGCCAGAACAACGAGACACTGCACAACCTGATGATAGAAATAGCCCACCTGTCGGTGTCGCGCGTATTCCTCTTCAAAGAACAAACCTACCGCGGCCGCTGTCTGGTAGCCTACGACAAGCATGTAAACGACCTGAACGAATTGTCGGACGACGAACGCAATGCCTTCATGGCCGATGTCGTTCGCGTGACACGCGCCATGCAACGCGCCTTCAACCCCGAAAAAATCAACTACGGGGCTTACAGCGACAAACTGTCGCACCTGCACTTCCACCTGGCGCCCAAATACGTCGATGGACCCGACTACGGCGGTACCTTCCGCATGAATCCGGGCGAAACATACCTCACCGATGCCGAGTATGAACAACTCATCGCCGAGATAAAAAAACACTTGTAACAAAGCACACTTTTACAAGAAAAAAATTTGCAAGTATCGTGTCAAAGACGTACCTTTGCACCGCTAATGCAAAAACCAATAAAAAACAATTTTAAATGGCAACAAAAATCAGATTACAACGCTTCGGCCACAAAGGCTACGCATTCTATCAAATTGTAATTGCCGATAGCAGGGCGCCACGTGATGGTAGATTTATTGAAAGGATAGGTTCTTATAATCCGAACACTAATCCTGCTACAATAGATTTAAAATTCGATCGTGCTTTGTATTGGCTCAACGTCGGTGCTCAACCCACCGATACCGTTCGCAACATACTTTCTCGCGAAGGTGTATTGCTGAAAAAACACCTCCTGGGCGGTGTTAAGAAAGGCGCTTTCACCGAGGAAGTTGCCGAGCAACGCTTCCAAGCTTGGTTGGCTAACAAGCAAAATGCAACTTCTGCATTGAAACTCAAAGCCATCGACGAAGCTAAGAAAGCTGCTGCCGCTCGTTTAGAGGCAGAAAAAGAGGTGAACAAAGCCATTGCCGAGCGCGTGGCCACCAAGAAAGCCGAGCTTGCCAAAGCTGCTGCTGAGGCTGCCGCCGCTGCTGCCGCTGCCGAAGCTCCCGCCGAAGAAGCTGCCGCTACCGAGGCTCCGGCTACTGAAAATGCTGAATAATATTCCCGCCCCGTAAGGGCTGTGAACGATACAGCAAAAAAAATAAATCCTTGTCCGCTTGGGCAAGGATTTATTTTTTATATCAGATGGCGTATCTCGGTTTCATGGGAATAGAGTCGGCATACTCTCCTACCCAATAATGACATCGCCCGATGACTGCCGCCATGCGCCCTCCCTATGCCGACAGAAAGATGGCCCGGAAAGGAGTCGCCGCAGCTCACAGCTATTTATAAGGCGACTGCCAGAACCACTCTTCATCGGTTGTATGAAAGAATCGATTATCAGGTTGTCCCACTGGTATAAGATTATGCTATTCTCCGGTAGCTTTCAGATACTCATCGGCCACTTCACTGAGGGTTTTATACCACTCCTCACCCATACAGCGAATGAGCGGTTCTTTCAAAAATTGGTAAACACGCACCTTTTCGTGCCGTCCCAAAACCTCGGCGACCTTGCAAATCTTCCAACGGTGATAGTTGAGCGCCGTATAACCGTTTGCCCAGCGTTGCACACGCACGGGATAAAGATGACAAGAGAGCGGCTTGAAAAAGGCCGAACGGCCCTCGCGATAGGCTTTTTCAAGGGCACAATAGCAAACGCCGTTGTTACCGTAGCAAGTAAAGACACAGTCGCGCCCATCGACGATAGAGGTCACAAGGTCGGCCTCCTCATCGATATACGCAACGCCCTGTTCCCGTATCACGGCTTGGGCTGCGGGGCTGAGGTCGTCCCACACAGCCGGCAGAGCCTCTTCGATGGCTTTCCTCTCTTCGGGAGTAATGGGTGCACCGGCATCCCCGTCGATACAGCATTCGCCGCGACATGCCTCGATATTGCAAACGAAAAACCGCTCTATGATGTCGAGCGAAACAAGGGTATTCTCTATTTGTAGCATAGTGTTGTAAAGATATATAAATGGTGCGGATTAAACCTGCTTTCGGAAGTGTTTTTTGAGGTTCAATCCGCACCGTGTGCGAAATTAAGAGCTAAACGGCTTAGTCTTTAATCAGATTCTTGCCCGTCATCTCGGCCGGTACGGGCAATCCCATAATGTGCAACAACGACGGAGCCACATCGGCCAAGATACCGTTTTCTACGGCAGCATGCTTGTTCTCTGTCACGTACACAAAAGGTACGGGATTGAGCGAGTGGGCGGTATTGGGGGTACCGTCACTGTTGAGGGCGTTATCGGCATTACCGTGGTCGGCAATGATTATCACTTCATAGCCGGCAGCCTTGGCAGCCTCTACCGTCTCGTTGACGCATTGGTCTACGGCCTTCACAGCTTTTTCTATGGCCTCATACACACCGGTATGACCTACCATATCGCCATTGGCATAGTTGACAACGATAAAGTCGTATTTTTCAGAGCGGATAGCCTCTACCAACTTGTCTTTCACTTCGTATGCGCTCATCTCGGGTTTCAGGTCGTAGGTTGCCACCTTGGGCGAAGGTACGAGGATACGTTCCTCACCCTCGAAAGGAGCCTCACGGCCGCCGTTGAAGAAGAATGTCACGTGTGCATATTTTTCGGTTTCGGCAATGTGCAGTTGTTTCACGCCTTGGCTCGAAAGATATTCGCCGAGTGTATTCACAACATTCTCTTTGTCGAAAAGGATATGCACGCCCTTGAACGAAGCGTCATAGGGGGTCATGCAGTAATATTGCAGGCCGGGGATGGTGTGCATGCCTGCCTCGGGCATATCTTGCTGGGTAAGTACGACGGTAAGTTCTTTGGCACGGTCGTTCCGGTAATTGAAGAAGATAACTACATCGCCCTCCTTGATTGTGCCATCGAACGAGGCGTTGACGATGGGCTTGATAAACTCGTCGGTGACACCTTCGTCGTACGACTCTTGCATCGCAGCAACCATGTCGGTAGCCTTTTTGCCCTCGCCATTTACCAGCAGGTCATAGGCTATCTTTACGCGTTCCCAACGTTTGTCACGGTCCATGGCATAGTAGCGGCCTATGATGGAGGCTACCTTGCCTGCACTGTGGGCGCAATGCTCTTGCAGCTGGGCTATGAATCCTTTTCCGCTGTGGGGGTCGGTATCGCGGCCGTCCATGAAGCAGTGGATAAATGTATTCTCCAAGCCATATTCGCGTGCAATATCGCAGAGTTTGAAGAGATGGTCGAGCGAGCTATGCACGCCACCGTCTGAGGTGAGCCCCATGAAGTGGATATTCTTCTTGTGGTCGCGGGCATAAGAAAATGCCGACACGATTTCGGGGTTCTGCATGATGGAATTATCGGCACAAGCGCGATTTATCTTCACCAAATCCTGATACACGACTCTACCGGCGCCGATGTTGAGGTGCCCTACCTCTGAGTTTCCCATCTGCCCGTCGGGCAAACCCACATTTTCGCCGCTGGCTTGCAGTTGCGAGTGAGGATAGTTGGCAAGAAGATTGTCCCAATATGGTGTAGGTGTGCAATAAATGACATCGGCTTTCGAGTGGTTGCCCACACCCCAGCCGTCGAGAATCATCAATAGTGCTTTTTTACTCATAGTCTATAATTTTTTTGATGGTTATTAATACCTTGAAAATCCAAATGCAAAGGTACTCATTTCGGCCGAAAACAGCCTCATATAGCAGTGGGTTTTTGCGTCTGTTCTGCATGCCGGATGCGAGAGTTTGCGCGATACGCGGGAGCTGCCCGACTACATATACATATCGAGGGTGCAGCCGATTGTATCGTTGCACCCTCGGAGGAGAAAATTATACAGATTGTTTCTTTGCCTTATGCTTTGTGTGCACCTTGCTCCAATGCCAACGTAATAGTGGTCTGGTCGCATACTTCGCTCGGGCCGAAGTATTGGATAGGCCCGGGGTAGATATATGCTGTCTCCTTGGCCCACTCTTCGCGGTGTGCGGCAAAGTATTTGAAGGGCTCGCCTTTGAGGTCGACAAGCGCTTTTTGTATCACGGGCTTCATCTCGCCGTGGCGACGCTCCATATTCATCATCATGGTTACAGGTACACCGCCTGCCACCCATTCAGCAGCCGGATGCGTAGTATTGCGTACGCTTGCCATATAGCCGGTCTTGCCCTCGCCTATGAGCAGCGAAGCGGTATAACCGAGCGAATAGCAATAGTCGGCATCGAAGTTCGAGGGGGCTGCGCAGCGGCCTTCGTAACCGAAGAAGTGGTATTGTGTGGCAAACTTGCCATTGTATTTGCCGCCTTCTTTCATGTATGCCAGCTTGCGGGCTACCATTTCGCCGAGGAGTTTCTCGGTCTCGATGAGCGAAACCTGTACGTTTCCGTGGGGGTCGCGGTCGAGTGTAAGCTGACGTGCTACGCCTTCGGGGAGGCTGGCATATATAGCAGCATTCTCGGGCGAGATGTGCTCTATGATATACTTAATCTGCTCATTTTGCGGAACTGCGGCAAACTCGCTGGCATGAATGGCAAGGAAATCATTCAGCTCACTGATGAGTCGCTTCATGGCGGGAATAAACTCTATGAGGCCCTCGGGTATGATGACCGTACCGAAGTTGTGTCCTTCGGCGGCACGGGCAGCCACGACGTTGGCAATGTAGCTTACTATGCCATCGAGGGTCATTTGTTTTTCCTCTACCTCTTCCGAGATGAGACATACGTTGGGTTGTGTCTGCAATGCGCATTCGAGGGCGATATGCGAGGCCGAACGTCCCATCACTTTGATGAAGTGCCAATATTTCTGTGCCGAGTTGCAGTCGCGCTCTATGTTACCGATGACTTCGCTATATACCTTGCAGGCCGTATCGAAGCCGAACGAGGTCTCAATCATCTCGTTTTTCAGGTCGCCGTCGATGGTTTTGGGGCAGCCTATCACCTGTATGCCGGCGCCTATTTGCTTGTAGTACTCGGCAAGTACGCAGGCGTTTGTATTGGAGTCGTCACCGCCGATGATTACCAAAGCCGTGATACCGAGCTGACGCAGTATCTCCAAGCCGCTGTCGAATTGGGCTTTCGTTTCGAGCTTGGTACGACCCGAACCGATGATGTCGAAACCGCCCGTATTGCGGTAGTTGTCGATAATATCGGCCGTAAGCTCTATATACTTATGCTCTATGAGCCCGGCAGGACCGAGAAGGAAGCCGAACAGACGGCTGGCAGGATTCATGGCCTTCAACCCGTCGAACAATCCCGATATAACGTTGTGTCCGCCGGGAGCCTGACCGCCCGACAGAATAACGCCTACATTAATAGCTTGATACTCACGGGCATCACCTTTCTCGAAGCGCAAAACAGGCATCCCGTAGGTATTGGGGAAAAGTTCGGCAATCTCTTTCTGGTTGGCAACCGACTTTGTAGCGGCACCCTCGGTGCAACGCACCCCGCCTTTTATTGCATCGGGCAATTTGGGGAGATATGCTGCCCGGGCAATTTGTAAAGCACTCTTTTTCATCCTAATACGCTTTCTTTTTTTACTTAAAATGAATACTTGATTTTGTCTGCAAATTTACCGTTTTATTCTCTAAATCGCAATACGGTGTATGCTAAAAAGAAAAAATAACATAACGATTAATACTTTAAGGTATAGAGGGGAAGTATTAGCGGGAAATGGTGTTGTCACAAACAAAAAAAAACGTAACTTTGCAGCCGAAAAAGCGTATAGGTTGACTTGCGCTGCCGAAACTTTACACTCATATATAACATAAAAGATTTAAGTTATGGTTTATTCACATGAAGTAGAACACATGTGTGTTGTGAAAAAGGGACCGAATCATGGTCCTGCCCCTATTCCCGAAGAGGGTCGTTGGGTGAAAGCTAAAGAAGTGGTAGATATTTCGGGCTTGACACACGGCGTGGGCTGGTGCGCACCCCAACAGGGAGCTTGCAAACTGACGCTCAACGTAAAGAACGGTGTGATACAAGAAGCCCTTGTAGAGACAATCGGATGCTCGGGTATGACCCACTCGGCCGCCATGGCATCTGAAATACTCCCGGGTAAAACTATTCTCGAAGCCTTGAATACCGACCTCGTTTGCGACGCCATCAACACGGCTATGCGCGAGTTGTTCCTGCAAATCGTTTACGGCCGTACACAATCGGCTTTCAGCGAAGGCGGCTTGATGATTGGCGCCGGCCTCGAAGACCTCGGCAAAGGCTTGCGCAGCCAAGTAGGTACCATGTACGGTACGCTGGCCAAAGGTCCCCGTTACCTCGAAATGGCCGAAGGCTATTGCAAACGCGTCGCTTTGGACAAAAACGACGAAATCATAGGCTACGAATTTGTACACCTTGGCAAATTCATGGATATGGTAAAGAAAGGCGAAGACGCCAACGAAGCATTGAAGAAAGCTACCGGCACATACGGTCGTTTCTCGGCCGAGCAAGGTGCAGTAAAATATATCGACCCACGCCAAGAATAATATAAGGAGGAAGCAACTATGATTAGAGAAGTAAAATTTGAAAGCCAAGACCGTCGCATCAAGCAAATACTTGAAGCCTTGAATGCTAACGGCATTAAAGACATCGAAGAGGCTAACGCTATCTGCGAATCATACGGTCTCGACCCTTATAAGACGTGTGAAGAGACACAACCCATCTGCTTCGAGAATGCCAAGTGGGCCTACGTAGTAGGTTGCGCCATCGCCCTGAAAAAAGGTTGCAAATCGGCTGCCGACGCTGCCGAGGCCATAGGTATCGGTCTGCAAGCATTCTGCATCCCCGGCTCTGTTGCCGACGACCGCAAGGTAGGTTTGGGACACGGTAATTTGGCAGCCCGTCTGTTGCGCGAAGAGACAAAATGCTTTGCCTTCCTCGCCGGCCACGAGTCGTTTGCCGCTGCCGAAGGCGCCATCAAGATTGCCGCCAAAGCCGACAAGGTACGCAAAGAACCGCTTCGTTGCATCCTCAACGGACTGGGCAAAGATGCTGCACAAATCATTTCACGTATCAACGGTTTCACCTACGTACAAACCCAATTCGACTACGCTACGGGCGAGTTGAAAGTGGTTCGCGAAATACCCTACTCTGAGGGCGAGCGCGCCAAAGTACGCTGCTATGGTGCCGACGATGTACGCGAAGGCGTAGCCATCATGTGGAAAGAGGGCGTAGACGTATCTATCACAGGTAACTCTACCAACCCCACCCGTTTCCAACACCCCGTTGCAGGCACTTACAAGAAAGAGTGCTACGAGCGCGGCAAGAAGTATTTCTCGGTAGCTTCGGGTGGTGGTACAGGCCGTACCCTGCACCCCGATAACATGGCTGCCGGCCCCGCTTCTTACGGTATGACCGACACCATGGGCCGTATGCACAGCGACGCCCAGTTCGCCGGTTCTTCATCGGTACCCGCTCACGTAGAGATGATGGGCTTCCTCGGTATCGGTAACAACCCGATGGTAGGTTGCACCGTAGCTTGCGCCGT
>UQMR01000014.1 GCA_900542255.1 uncultured Porphyromonadaceae bacterium | reverse complement strand
AGGAGGCGGCTCGGCATAAAAATCAAGCAAAAGTGTTTCTTCCGCTCTCGCCTTTCACTATATTTACAGAATATAGGAGGCGGCTCGGCATAAAAATCAAGCAAAAGTGTTTCTTCCGCTCTCGCCTTTCACTATATTTACAGAATATAAGAGGCGGCTCGGCTTAAAAAATCAAGCAAAAGTGTTTCTTCCGCTCTCGCCTTTCGCTATATTTACAGAATATAAGAGGCGGCTCGGCATAAAAAATCAAGCAAGCTTGTTTTTTCTGCTCTCGCCTTTCACTATATTTGTAATTAGAAAACAAAAATCACGATTATGGCAACTCGCGAGCAAGTGATAGAGCTTTGGCAAACGTGCTTCCATGATGATGAGTCTTTTGTTCGGCTCTTTTTCGACCACGTGTACACCCCCTCGCACCTACGTTCCTGTGAGAGAGAGGGTGAGTTGCTCGCCATGCTGCAAGCCTTGCCATACTTATTTACGGCATGGGGTAAGGAGTTTGAGTGTTCTTACATTGCCGGTGTGGCAACAGCCCCACAAGAACGCAACAAGGGGCTCATGCGGCATCTGCTCGGCAGCACGCTGCAAGAGCTGGGCAGCAAAAACATCCCCTTGTGCCTGCTTATCCCGGCCGAACCTTGGCTTTACGACTACTATGCCCGTAGCGGTTTTGCTACCGTATGCTACACCACAGAAACATGGATAGAGCCGCACGATACCATGCCCCGGGGATACCGTGAATGCAAAATACCGGCCGACAAGCAACATAAGTTATATGACAGGTTATGCCGCAGACGGGATGCCTCGGTCTTGCACATGCGCCCCGACTATTACATCATATTGGCCGACCTCAGGCTGTCGGGCGGGCACGTACATACCATTGCTGCCCCCGATGGAACTCCCTGCGCTCTCGCATGGGTTGTAACCGAAGCGGACAGAATTATCGTCAAAGAGTATGTGACAACTTCGTCCGATGCCACGAAGGCTTTGATATGCTGCCTGGGCAAACGATACGGCAACCGCAACATCTTATATAACCGCCCCACCCCAACGGGCACGCCACGGGCCATGATACGCATAACCGACGTACCGGGCTTGCTGCAACAATGGGCAACCGCCCATCCCGACGTAGATGTGACCCTCACCGTCAACGACCCGCTGATACCCCGAAATAACGGGACATGGCATGTTGCCGACGGCAGGCTGTCGCACCCCGCACGCAATGCAGAGAGTATCGCCAGCATATCTGTGAACCGGCTTACCGAATTTATCTTCGGACAAGCCGACATAGGTGCTTGCCACATCCCCCCTGTAACCCCTTACGTGACTCTTATGCTCGACTGATTTTATTTACCAAACGTTATATTAAAAAAGAAACCATGAGAAAAATTATCACTATCGCACTTTTCGCCATCGGCGCATTTTTCATGACGGCATGTGCGCAAAACAACAACAACAACAAACAGACGCAGGCAAGGTACATTACGAAACAGGAATTCTTGCAACTCGTAGTCAATTTCGAAAAGAATCCCGACACATGGCAATATCTCGGACAGCGTCCCTGCATCGTCGATTTCACGGCTTCGTGGTGTGGTCCTTGCCGGAAAGTGGCACCCATCCTGGACGAGCTTGCATCGCAATATGCTGGCAAGATAGATATTTACAAAGTCGACGTGGATAAAGAGGAAGAGCTCGCCGCCGCTTTCGGCGTAACCTCCGTACCGGCCTTCCTCTTCTGCCCCATGCAGGGCAACCCGCAAGGTTCTATGGGGGCCATGCCCAAAGAGGAGTTCGTAAAAATCATAGATACCTTCCTGTTGCCGCAAAGCAGTAAGTAAAAAGAGTCGTCATGCGCATAACACACAGGCTCTCACTCGTCGGCTTTATCCTCCTCGCCGCATCTCACACTTATGCCTCTGCACAAGAGATTGACGTGGCAGCTGTCGATTCGTTCATTTCCTACATAGAACAACACAACCAAGGCATAGGTGAGGTGGCTATCTCACAAAACGGCAGAATGATATACGACCGGGCGTTCGGCAAAGATGCCGTACCGCCCGACAACGGGAAATACCGCGTAGGCTCTGTGAGCAAGCTGTTCACCGCCATTCTCGTGCATCGTCTGTATGAAGAAAAGAGATTGACACCGGGGACCGCATTGGAGAACGACTTCCCGCTCTTCGCTACGGCCGACAGCATCACCATGGCTCACATGCTGTCGCACCGCAGCGGGCTGGCCGATTATGCACTGAAAGAGGATACTTTGCCGCTGTGGCTCACGCAACCTGTCGACGAGGCCGAAATCCTTGCCGAAATAGTACGACAGGGTGTACTCTTTGCGCCCGGCGAAAATATACGCTACTCCAACACGGCCTACTACCTGCTGCGCCGCATCGTGGAACGCCGCTACGGACTACCTTACCGCGATATTGTAGAACGATACATTACCGCTCCGTTACACCTGTACGATACCGAGGCGGCCGTTGCCGACAGCGAGGCTGCCACCCCTCCCTATCAACTCAATACGGCCAACTGCTGGCAAGAGGTCGACGACTTCTATTTCCCCAACGTCATAGGCGTAGGCGACATCATCTCTACTCCCCGCGACTTGTTGAGACTGATAGAGGCGCTGTTCTCGAAGAGCATTCTGGGCGACACGCTTGCATCTGCCATGCTGCCGCAAGGCAGCGATACTTTCGGCTACGGTATGATGCGGATGCCTTTCTACGAACGTACGTTCTACGGTCATGCCGGCGACACCTTCGGCTCGCACTCGGTGGTGATGTACAACCCCGCCGACGGCATTGCCATTGCCCTGTGCCTCAACGGATGCTCTACGCCGCGCAACACATTGCTCATAGGTATTGCCAGCGCCATATATGGCAGGGAATACGAATATCCCGACTTCTCCCAGTTGCAGCAATATAGAGCTCCGAGCGATTCTCTTCCGATGTACGCCGGGAGATTCCGTTCCGAGAGTTTCCCGCTGCCATTTACCATTACCTGCGACGGCCAGAACCTCTCATTACATGTTGCGGGACAGCCGCCGGTATGGTTGGAGTCGAAGTCGCCCGGCATCTTCGTCAACACACCCACAGGTGTCGGTATTGCCTTTCGCGACAAAGACCGTTTTGCCTTCCGCCAATCAGGGAGTCTGCTTATTTTTACCCGGGTGGCCGAGTAAGCTACAACCTTTGCAATCCTTCTACGCCCGCCGCTGCCGAGTTGTCGGCAGCGGCGGGCTGTATTTTCACACCCTGCAACAACTCAAAGGCGGCATGGAACAAAACAGAATGAAACATGTGAAGGGGGGGGTACAACGTACGAGTAGGGACAAAAAAAATTGATTGTCTCACGACAACCAATCCTCGTTAACCTTAATCTTAATCTAATACTATGAAAAACACATTGCAAAGATATAGCTATTTATGTTATACAGCATAGCTAATGACCAAAAAAATTATCCGCATTTTAATTATTTAACAGAAAAACCGCTTTTTACTTACATTTATGTACTAAATAAGCCATTTACTACAAAATAGTAACACACTAATAAACCGGTTTTTCTATAAAAAAGAAGAAGCTGCATACTCTTTTGCTACAAATCGCAAAAAGAAAAGGGCTGCATCGTAATAGAGATTTACAATGCAACCCTCACTTTCTGCTCCCATGCCTCACAAAGCATGGGAGCACATATCAAATTAATACAACTTCCTGTACGCTGCGGCATGAGCGCGGCCTACCACGAGGCCGCCTCATCAGATAACGGCATCAGTTGCGGAACACCAGTTTACCGTCCTGTGCATCTACAACGATAGGATGCTCGTTGTTGACCGTACCGGCAAGCAGCTCCTTTGAAAGCGGGTTGAGTACATGGCGATGTATCACCCTCTTTACAGGACGCGCACCGAACTCGGGGTCGTAACCCTCTTTGGCTATCAGGCCGAGGGCAGCCGGCGTAACATCGAGCGTCACACCGTTTTTCGCCAGCAATTTCTGTACGCTCTCTATCTGCAACCGCACGATGTCGCGGATTTCGCTCTCGCTCAACGGCGTAAACATGATAGTTTCGTCGATACGGTTGAGAAACTCGGGGCGGATAGTCTGCTTCAACATAGCAAGTACCTCTTCCTTCGTTTTCTCTATCACTTCATTACGGTTTTGGGGCGTAATGTGCGAGAAATTTTCCCGTATGAGTTGCGAACCCATGTTGGAGGTCATGATGATAATCGTGTTCTTGAAGTTGACCAGACGGCCTTTGTTATCGGTAAGACGACCATCATCGAGTACCTGCAACAAGACGTTGAAGATATCGGGGTGAGCCTTCTCTATCTCGTCGAAAAGCACTACCGAGTAGGGTTTTCTGCGTATCGCCTCGGTAAGCTGACCACCCTCTTCGTAACCTACGTATCCTGGGGGCGAACCTATCAGACGTGTCGCGCTGAACTTCTCCTGATATTCGCTCATATCTATACGCGTCAGCATGTTCTCGTCGTCGAAAAGATACTCGGCCAAAGCCTTGGCAAGCTCCGTTTTACCTACACCGGTCGTACCCAAGAAGATAAACGAACCGATAGGACGGCGCGGGTCGTTCAGCCCGGCACGGCTGCGGCGCACGGCATCGGCAATAGCGCTGATGGCCTCGTCCTGCCCTACCACACGCTTGTGCAGCTCCTCTTCGAGGTGGAGCAGCTTCTCGCGCTCGCTTTGCAGCATCTTGCTCACAGGTATGCCCGTCCATCGCGATACGACATCGGCAATATCTTCGGCATCTACCTCCTCCTTTATCATAGCCTTGTCGCCTTGCAACTCGTGCAACTTTTTCTGTACGTCGGCAATTTCATCCTCCTTTTGCTTGATGCGTGCATACCGTATCTCGGCCACCTTGCCATAGTCGCCCTCACGCTCGGCGCGGTCGGCCTCAAAGCGCAAGTTCTCTATGTCTATCTTATTTTGCTGTATACGGTTTACGCACTCCTTTTCGGCCGTCCATTTGGCACGCATACGAGTCTCTTCCTCGCGCAAATCGGCAATTTCGCGACCCAGAGTGTCCAGCTTATCCTTATCGTTCTCGCGCTTGATGGCCTCGCGCTCAATTTCGAGCTGTTTCAACCGGCGCACAATCTCGTCCAGAGCCTCAGGCTCCGAGTCTACTTCGAGCCGCAATTTGGCAGCCGCCTCATCCATCAGGTCAATGGCCTTATCGGGCAGGAAACGGTCGGTAATATACCGTTCCGAGAGTTGTACGGCAGCAATGATGGCATCGTCTTTGATACGTACCTTGTGATGGTTCTCGTAACGCTCCTTCAAGCCACGCAAGATAGATATGGTACTCATCTCGTCGGGCTCGTCGACCATGACGATTTGGAACCTCCGTTCGAGCGCCTTATCCTTCTCGAAATACTTTTGATACTCGTCGAGGGTCGTAGCGCCTATGGCACGCAACTCACCGCGCGCCAGGGCCGGTTTCAGTATGTTGGCTGCATCCATCGCGCCATCGCTCTTGCCGGCACCTACCAGGGTGTGTATTTCGTCTATAAAGAGAATAATCTCTCCATCAGACTCTATCACCTCATTGACGACAGCTTTAAGCCTCTCTTCAAACTCACCTTTGTACTTTGCACCGGCAATCAGCGCACCCATATCGAGCGAGAAAATCTGCTTCGATTTCAAGTTCTCGGGTACATCGCCCCGCACAATACGGTGGGCAAGCCCTTCGGCAATGGCCGTCTTACCCGTACCCGGCTCTCCTATCAGGATAGGATTGTTTTTAGTACGGCGGCTCAGTATCTGCAATACACGTCTTATCTCATCGTCACGGCCAATCACTGGGTCGAGCTTGCCGGTACGGGCACGTTCGTTCAGGTTGATGGCATACTTCGACAAAGCGTTATAGGTACCTTCGGCACCTTGGTCGGTCACTTTTTTGCCACGGCGCAGCTCGTCGATGGCAGCACCCAGCTCTTTCTCGGTAACACCGGCATCTTTCAGATAGGTCGAAGCCTCGCTTTTTACAAGGAACAAGGCCATCAATACCGACTCCAAGGCTACAAACTGGTCGCCCAATTTCGACGAATAGTCTGCGGCACGCTGCAAAACCTCGTTTGCTTCACGGCTCAGATAGGGTTCACCTCCGCTCACTCTCGGCTGCCCGGCAATAGAACGGTCGAGCCACTGTATCAACGAAGCCTTGTTGACTCCCATTTTCTGGAAAACGAAATCCATCAGGCTGTCGCCTACATCTATCACACCCCGTAACAGATGCACCGCCTCGATGCTTTGGCCACCGTTGCGCGTCACATAATCGACGGCTTTCTGAATGGCCTCTTGCGATTTGATTGTGAAATTGTTGAAGTTCATATCTTAATTTTCTCCTTTCTTACAATTATACTATTATCGGTGTAACCACACCTTGATTGTAACACCCCAATGAGCAGGATGTTCGATTCATATCTTACAAAAGCGATGCCGTTGCCCACAACAGGACAAAACGGCAGAAGAAGAGCACGCGATGCGACAAAACGTCTTCAAACACGACATTTTGTCATGATAATCAATAAGTTATACAAAATACTACAACAAAAACGGGTATTCTCCCGCACGGCAACCGGCCACACGCCGATACACCCTCGGCCACCTATTTCTCCGCTGTTCTCTCACGGCCTCACATGGGGAAATCAGCCCCTTAGTATATACTCCAACAAAAAGTCCTCCGGGGCATCGCTGCCGGGAGGACTTTTTTCGTTACAATCTGATTTCCCTAAAACCAATCTATCTTATGAAACTATTGCTCTATTTTTTTCTATGACGACGCATAGGTTTGTCGTGACGCGGACAGTCGGTCGAATCGGCGGGGCAAAGCGGTGCCATGCGTTCGCCTCTTTGAGCCTTCATCTCGGCACGACGGGCTTTGCGGCCGTCCAAGCGCATTTCGAGCATTTTGGTATATTGCTCCGGAGTAAGCACTTTCTTTACCAACGAATCACGCTCGGCAGTAGCTTGCTGCATTTTTTGGCGAGACTCTACCTTCACAGCCTCGAATTTGGCATCCACCTCTTTCAGCTCTTTCACCTGTGCCTCAGAAAGGCCAAGCGACTTGGTAAGTCTGTCATAACGCCTCTCGCACTTGACTTTTTTATCAACATTCTTTCCTTGGGGCGTTTGTGCCATTGCTGCCGGAGCTATTGCAATTGCGCAGAGTGTCAACACAGATAACACGGTCATTTTCATAATTCTTTCTCCTTTTTTATTGATTTATTCTTTTAACTTTTTATACATACAACCCTTTACGGGTTACTTTTGCTATTAAGACACCCGAGAGGCAAAAGGGTTTAACCGAAAGAATGAAAATTTTAAATTTTAACTATTTAGCGCGTTAATCGTTAACAATCATGCCAACATGATAAGGCTCGCTGCCATTATCATCATACCTACAACCATACCATAAATAGAGATATGAGGCTCGCCATACTCACGAGCAGCGGGCAATAGCTCGTCTATCGAGATATATACCATGATGCCGGCAACAGCCGCCAGAACAGCTCCCAGCACTACATCGTTGATAAATGGCATCAACACCGCAAAGGCGAGCAACGCTCCCAGCGGCTCGGCCAACCCCGACAACAACGAGTAGAGAAAGGCTTTCCTGCGGCTGCCCGTGGCATAATATACGGGGACCGACACGGCAATACCTTCGGGTATGTTATGCAGCGCTATGGCAACGGCTATGGCTATACCCACCGTAGGATTACTCTCGGCAGCCATAAACGTAGCAATCCCCTCGGGGAAGTTATGTATGGCTATGGCAAGGGCTGTCATGATACCCAGATGATGCAAGTGCGACTCCTTGCGACGGTGCGCGGCATCCATCGTCTCTATCGAGCGCATCTCGTGCGGGTTCTCGAACGAAGGCACCAGCTTATCTATAATACCTATAAACGCCATGCCTACAAAGAAGAAGACCGCTACGCCTATACTGCCTCCGCGGCTGCCCCACGCCACAGCAAAAAGCTCGCGCGACTCGACAAAGAGCTCTACAAACGATACGTACAGCATTACTCCTGCCGACAAGCCCAACGTGAACGAGAAAAACCGCCGTGACGTGCGGCGCGATACAAAGGCTATCGCACTGCCTATACCTGTGGCAAGGCCTGCGCCCAAGGTGAGTAAAAAAGGATACAGTACATTCATAATCTGCAATATTTAGTCATATCTATTTCTATTTCATGCGCAAAGATAGAATTTCTGCCGTATATCGCGCAATAACCATTTGTGGTGAAATAGAAGGAGCATCGTGTTGCATATAAAACAAAAAGCCTTTACTTTTGTATGGATATTGTCGTCTGAAAAGAGGGGCGACAGTATGTGACAGATTACCTTCCTAACAATAGATTCACTTTTCAAGGCAAAAACGATGCTACAACCTTTGGCAGAGAGACTAAGACCCAAAAGCCTCGACGAATACATAGGGCAGGAACACCTCGTGGGTGAGGGTGCCGTGTTGCGCCGCATGATAGAGAGCGGCAACATATCCTCGTTTATCCTGTGGGGACCTCCCGGTGTAGGCAAAACCACGCTGGCTCACATCATATCGGTACAGCTCAAAGCACCCTTCTACACCCTCAGTGCCGTGCAGGCCGGTGTAAAGGAGGTTCGCGAGGTGTTGGATCACTGCCGTACAAACCTCTTTACACAGGCACGCCCCATCTTGTTTATCGACGAAATACACCGTTTCAACAAGTCGCAGCAAGACTCGCTGCTCGCTGCCGTGGAACGCGGCACGGTGACTCTCATAGGCGCCACGACCGAAAATCCATCGTTCGAGGTGATACGTCCGCTGCTCTCGCGATGCCAAGTATATGTACTGCAACCCTTGGACAAGGAACATCTCGACAAGCTGCTGCAACGAGCCATCACCTGCGACAAGGTACTGCAACAACGACAGACGAGAGTAGAGGAGACGGCGGCGCTGTTCAGATACTCGGGAGGCGACGCCCGCAAGCTGCTCAACATCATAGACCTTATAGAGCAAGCTACCCCCGAGGGTGAAACACTCGTCATCAACGACCGCATTGTCACAGAACGCCTGCAACAAAACCCCGCAGCCTACGACAAAAACGGCGAGATGCACTACGACATCATATCGGCATTTATCAAGAGCATACGGGGCAGCGACCCCGATGCGGCGATATATTGGCTGGCCCGCATGATTGACGGGGGCGAAGACCCTGCTTTCATCGCCCGCCGACTGGTCATATCGGCATCAGAAGATATAGGACTGGCCAACCCCAACGCCATGCTGCTGGCCAATGCCTGCTTCGATACCTTGCAAAAAATAGGCTGGCCCGAGGGGCGCATTCCGCTGGCCGAAACCACCATCTACCTGGCCACCAGCCCCAAGAGCAACTCGGCATATCTCGCCATAGACCGGGCTCTTGCATACGTTCGCGAGAGCGGCAACCTGCCCGTGCCACTGCATCTGCGCAACGCCCCTACCCAACTGATGAAGGAGCTCAACTACGGCAAAGAGTACCGTTATGCACACGACTACCCGGGACACTTTGTCAACCAGCAATATCTGCCCGACGAGGCCATGACGCAACGCTTCTGGATAGCCCAGCACAGCCCCTCGGAGGAGAAACTGGCCGAGAACATGCGCCGTCTGTGGGGCGAACGCTACAAATAGCCCGCCGACAGAGTTGCCGCCGTTACAGAGAAAGGCTGCCGACCATGCTATAAGAAGACATCATATTTTTTGAGTACACGCAGCGGATTGTACGACATCTTTACCTCTCGCAATCCGGCATCGCCGGCATCATCTTCGCGATTGATATACAACACCTCGGGATGCTCGCTGCAACAATCGGCCGCATAACGGTAGTTTATCGTCTCATACGAGCCGGCATAGTCATAGAGGGCCTTCTCGATATGCACATATAGCGTGTTGCCCAATACTTCGCCTATCGTAAACGCCACGATATTACCGTCTACCACGATGTATCCGCCCGAAAAGCCCCATGCCATGAGAGCCGTGTAGTGGTCGAGCACCTGCAACACGGCACCATTCTCATACCGTGCCATCTCACTGAAATCGGTCTGACGGCAATAACGCTCCTCGAAGAATGAGCGTACGGCCGGGAGATCGTCGGGCATAAGGCGCCGATATTCATAGCCGGGATATTCGCGGGCAAACTTGTTGACCCGATTGCGTTTCTTGTTATACCGATGTCCCGTGAGCGTAGCGAGCGAACGGCTATCGTAGAGATAGTCGCCCCAATCGACAAGCTCCTCTACCCGAGAAGTGGGAAAGGCTTCTTGCAGCGCAGGCAAGGCATCCTCGGGGACTGCCGACATGTTGGGCGTCAGGCCATGCGCCCGACAATACTCCTCTATCATACCTACCGACCGGCTCAGCGGCAGGGCACCCAGCGGCAGGGAGAAGGCTATCTCGCGCCTGTCATCTTCGAGCCGCCCCAGGATGAAGAGCGTATCGTCTTGTATACAATAGCGATAATCGAAATACTCTATCCACATAAAGATGCCGCCTACGGTAAAGTCGCAGGTATTACTGTGCGACAACGGCAGATAACGATATATATCTTGCATGGAAGCAAGCGTTACAGGTCTGAAATTCAACATATCAAAGTTTTTTCTATCTTATAACAATAACCCGTGCGATATGTGGCGCTAATTTACACAAATAGCCTATTTATCCATATACCGGGCAGCTGTTTTTTGCCTCGCGGCACGGGCTGCCGCAATACCGCGCAACCGGGTAGCACAGGCCCTCCTTTCTGCCTTATACACGGAATAAGGTAACAGATACAATAAAAGTCCTGCCCCTCAACATGGTAGGGGCAGGACTTTGGTATATCGCATCAAAAAGTATGGTCCTACGAGCGGACAACGCTTATTTGATTCCCATCTTGGCCCGGAGGTCGGCAGGGATTGCATGCTTGTTTACAACGATATTCAATGTTTTATAGCGGAAATAGGGTATCGACACATAATAGAATCCGTCGTAGCCGTTCTCGGTGCTCCACGAGTTCTTCACCTTATAATAGCGGTTGCCTATCTGGTCGACAGCCTTACCCATGAGCAACATGCCGTGGTCGTCGGTTGTCTCGTAATTGTCATAGGCCATCTGGCGCATCTCTTGCGTCACATCGAGTTCCTTACCGGGGGTTTCCAGTTTATACTGCTGTTCTTCGCGCTCCTTCTCGGTCATCTTCGACCAGTTGAGCCATTCGCCTTCCGACATATCTTCACGCAGTTTCTCGGCCGGACATACCATAAAGCCGCCTTTGCGGTTGAATCCCTTCTCGCTGACATCGGCAGCCCACAGAACGCTGTATCCGTTATCGATGGCAGCATCTACAATCTGCACCAACTCGTCGAGCGGCACATTATAAGAGTCGCCCTGCAACCAGTTATCGGGCACCTCTACCGGGAATTGCGTATAGAACGGATGGTGGGTAAACGATGTGATGCAAACATAATCGTCCATATCCAGCCCCAGCGAAGCGGCAAACGATTGGGGCGTATAAGACTTGCCGTTATACGTAAATGTCTCGGGGACATCGCCCAAATAGGCATCTATGATACCGGCAGCTCCATTTAGCC
This sequence comes from uncultured Porphyromonadaceae bacterium, assembly GCA_900542255.1. Lineage (GTDB taxonomy): Bacteria > Bacteroidota > Bacteroidia > Bacteroidales > Barnesiellaceae_A > Barnesiella_A > Barnesiella_A excrementipullorum. Next base: position 31,586 of record UQMR01000014.1, on the reverse strand, counting down.
ATGCTGTCGTAGGTTTCTTGCCGCTCACGACGGCCTCGGCATAAGCCCGCATCACGGCATCGAGCTCATTGTGGTTGTGCTTTTCCTCGCCATAATTGAGCCCGGCATATACCTCTTCGGGTACAAGGCCGTATTTAACGGCAACATACGGCACATCTATGACTCCACCGCCACCGGCAAACTCTGTCTTGCCATGATAACGCACAAAACGCACCAGCTTATCGAGATAGCAATGACGCACAATCCACATCTCAGACAAGTCATACTCGGGCTTGCCCATGCGCAGCAGCTCGTTTTCGAGCAACGCAATGCCGGCAAAACTCCAACACGTACCCGACTGTGCCTGATTCTTGATAGGCGTCGTCGGCAACACTTTGGTATCGGTAAACTGATAGCCCTCAGGCTTTGTAACTTGTGCCGTATCGGCTTGTGCCATCGCAGCAGGGGCGACACACATCGTGGCTATGGCAGCCCATAAAATCTTTTTCATCATATTATTGCATTCATGTTAAGGTCTTATGACAGATATATTGCAAAGATATATGTATGCGTCAAAACATACAAGAAATTCGGCTGTTTTTCATAGCCGTAAAGCAAACATTGCATCACCTGCCATCTTTTACAGTATCATCCTGCCACCCTATCTCACCTTAAAAGAGAGGCGCGGAAGCATCTTAAGCTGCTATTCCGCGCCTCTATACTGTTTCCAGAGCCGGGCCCGTTTTTGCATTGTGCCGGGCTTTGTTTACGTCAGGTTCTTATCCCTCGGGAAAGACCGTTATGCCGACAGGCTCAACGTCCTATCATACGCATAAACTCGGCTCGCTTGGCCTCTTCGGTAAAACAACCTGCATACTCTATGGTAACCGTTTGCGAACCCTGTTTTTCTATGCCGCGCATCTGTATGCACAAGTGTTGCGCCTCTACCATTACTATCACGCCACGGGTAGGCAATATCTTGTAGAGGCTATCACACAACTCGCGCGTAAGACGCTCCTGTACCTGCAACCTGCGGGCATATACTTCTACAAGGCGAGCTATCTTGCTCAATCCTACCATTTTACCATCTGGCACATAGCCGATATGCACCTTGCCGAAGAAGGGTAATATATGATGCTCGCACATGGAGTAGAACTCTATGTCGCGCACAACTATCATTTGCGACCCGGCATAATCGAATACGGCCGATTCGATAACCTCTTTGGCACTTTGCCTGTAACCCTGCGTCAAGAACGACATGGCTTTCGCCGTACGACGAGGTGTATTCAACAACCCCTCACGGTCGGGGTCTTCTCCGAGCAGCGACAATATGCTGCGATAATGGTACTCTATCTGCTTCAAACGCTCTTCATCGAGCAGGTCGCCTTGTTTCATCATCTTTGTACTCAATCATTGATATAATCCAGCATCTCTACGTTGGCGCGGTCTCGCACGATACGCATTTCCGATGCCATATCGGGGAAGGCAGTTTTCAGCTCATGCAGTATCTTATTGGCATCCTCGTAGCTGCGAAAGTTACCCACTCTGAGCCTCCAAAAAGGAGAAGTGAAGGTAACATATACATCGACATCGGTAAATATCTCACGCACACGAGCGGCACGTCTGTCGGCCTCGGCTTTGGCCGTCGTCGAGCGGTTGTCAGAGAATAATTGCACCCTATACACCGTGAGCGAGCGCTGCCCAGCCTGCGTTGCATCGGTACGCGACAGGCGGAGGGTCAAGGCGGCAGGTTGTACGATATTTACCTCGCCACCCGTGTCGTGGCGTTCGAGGTATTGCACTATCGAGGTATCGCCATCGGCAACAGCAACCGTTTGCGCCGTTGCAGCACAGCCAGCCAGGGCTGCGATGATACACAGAACCAAACAATAAGCCTTCTTCATATGCTTTCCCGTATATATGATAAGGCTGCAAAAATAAGCATTTTTCTTATTCTTGCAGCCTTATATTCCCGGCTATTTATCAAAATGCGGTCACAATACCCATAAACGAGTCGGCTTGCAGGGCTGCTCCACCTATCAAACCGCCATCGACATCGGGTTTGGCGAAGAGCTCGGCTGCATTGGAGGGCTTGCAACTACCGCCATACAGTATCGACAGGTTGTCGGCAACGGTCTCTCCATATTTCTCGCATACGGTCTTGCGTATGAAGGCGTGCATCTCCTCGGCCTGCTCGGCAGTAGCAGTCTTACCGGTACCGATGGCCCACACAGGTTCGTAAGCAACTATCAGCTTGCCGAACTCCTCGGCTGTCAAATCAAAGAGCGACTCTTTGATTTGCGAAGCTACTACCTCGAAGTGTTTGCCGGCTTCGCGCTCCGAGAGCACCTCGCCTACGCAGAATATGGGTGCAAGACCTGCTTCAAGAGCCAGCATTACTTTCTCTTTCAGCATCTCGGGGGTTTCGTGATAGTAAGCACGACGCTCTGAGTGACCGAGTATTACGTAACGTGCTCCCGTAGAAGCTACCATCTTGGCCGAAACCTCTCCGGTGAAGGCACCTTCGGTCTTATCGGCGCAGTTTTCGGCGCCTACTCCTATGCGAGAACCGTCAACGGCATTTACCACCGAAACGAGGTGGGTAAACGGAGTTGCTACGATAACATCGCACTTCGTCTCTACGCCTTTCAAAGCCTCATTGATTTTTTTAGCCAAATCGACACCCTCTTGCAGTGTCGTGTTCATCTTCCAGTTTCCTGCAACAATGTTCTTTCTCATAACCTTAAAATTTTATTATACAAATATTATTACTTTCGTTTTTACGCTTGTTTTCCTTTGTTTTTATCATGTAACGCACGACGTGACCGATACATGTCGCGTATCTTGCGCACGAGATAGAGGGCGGCCCGTTCTGTGGCGAGCAGCAACAACAACGGCAATACCAGACTTCCTATAAGAAGCCACAAACTCGCTGTTGCATCATACTCTTCCACTTGTCCCGGCCAGGGGGTGTTCTCGGCCCGGTCATTCAGCTCGCTCTCATCGGGGAGCATGACCGGTGTATCCTTGCGGCATATCACGCCATCTTTCAGTACCAGCACATAGGGGTTGTTGCGGGCTATGGTGCGTATGGTGGTCTTATCCATGAAATAGAAGCTGTATTCACCGCCCGTGTTTTCGAGCCATCGTTCGGTGGCTTGCGGAGAGGAGGACGAGACAGCATAAAAGGGATAGCCATACTCGCAGCAATAGTCATACAACTCGTTTATCTTATTCACCTCATCGTCGCTTGCCTCTTTTATGTCGGGCGAAAACATGATAAAGACATATCCGTCGTGGCCCACTATCTGTTCGGTCACGTTCTCGTCACCATCATAGATGGCGAAATATCCCGTTTCCTCATCGGTATCGGCTGCGGGGCGTGTACGCTCGCGACGCTCTACAAACTGCCATCCGTCATCGGCCGACGGCAAACTTTCGAGCGTGAAAACGCGTTGCTCTCCCTCGCGCTCATATACGAAATCATACTCGCGGGCGGCCATATCGTCTCCGTCGAATGCTGCACGCAAGTCTACCCCTTGTTTATACGGGCGGAAGTCTATCAAAGGCTGGCTGGTAGATCCTATCCCTGCCACTACACAGGCATACAGAAGCGCAAAAAGCACCGTCAGCGATTGTACATCGCGGTGAAACAGCGACCGCACCCGCCTGTTATAATACAACAGGAATACGACCAGTGCCGCAAGAACCACGTTTTTCCAGAAGGTTTGCCAGTTTGTCAACACGATGGCATCGCCAAAACAGCCGCAATCGTGTATCGGATTGGCTATGGCAAGATATAGGGTCAGCGGTGTCATCATCCCCATAAAGATGGCCAACAGCACCGGTGTGACACGACGGTATGAACCCAATAACGTATTGAGGCCTATGACAAACTCTACCGTCGACAAAACGACCGACGCCAGCAACGAGAGCGGCGCGAGAGTTGTCAGCCCCACGACTGCCAGATAGTCCTCTATCTTATACATTGTGCCCTCGGGGTCTATCAGTTTCGCCCCTCCCGACACAATAAACGTAACGCCTACAATGATGCGCACAACAACCACGCCTGCACAAAGCCACTTTTCGCGACATTGTGCGGCATTACGCACGCATCCTTGTTCTGTCGTTATCGTCTCATTCGCCATAATCGGTCTTTATCAAACCAAACAATGCATAGTTTATCATGTCCATGTAGTTGGCATCTATGCCTTCCGACACCAACGTACGCCCCGCATTGTCTTCTATCTGCTTCGTACGATGTATCTTGGTAAGAATCATGTCGGTGTAAGATGTCGTGCGCATCAGCCTCCACGCTTCGTCATAGTCGTGGTTTTTGGCATACATCAGCTCCTTGGTGGCAGTCATATATTTGTCATACAATGCAAGGGCCTCAGTTTCGGTGATATCTTCGCCTTGCGATGCGCCCAATTCCAACTGTATAAGACCTACGATACCGTAGTTTACGATGGCTATCAACTCGGGGCGGATGCCTTCTTCTATACGGTGCTCGCCCTTCATCTCCAACGTTCTTATGCGGTTTGCCTTAATATATATCTGATCTGTCACCGACGTTGCCCGCATGATGCGCCACGAAGCTCCATAATCTTTCAATTTCTTGGCAAATATATCTCGACACACACTTATTACTTGCTCAAACTGCGCTACTGTATCTGACATAATATCAAATCATTATTTCCCGCCGCAGGCATAATTTCATCCCCTTGCGACAGGCTTGTCTCCTTTATAATTCCTCATCGCAACGGGCTATGCCCTTAGCAACTGCAAAGATAACACAATACGGCTGCAATGCGAAATGATATTTTATTTTTTTCACACTCTGCCGGCGGGTAAGAGAGGCCATTCCTACTTTTCCGACAGAAAAAAGAACCGGGTATTACATTTGCCTGTTATTTATGTTATATTTGCACGACAAAACAACAATCATTGAGATGAAGATATTCAATTTCCTTGGCAAAAAACAAAATACCGATACTACCCTCTTCTATGACACCGAAGTACACTGCCATATTCTACCGGGCATCGATGACGGTTCGCCCGACGTAGAGACGTCTGTGGCACTGGTACAACAGTTGAAGAGCTGGGGCATACAACGTATCATCACTACTTCGCATGTCACGGAAAGCACTTTCGAAAATACCCCTGAGAGCATACACAAAGCCTACAACGAGCTCCGCAATGCCCTGGACGAAAGAGGCATAGATATTGAGATAAACCTTTCGGCCGAATACCGGATGGACGAATATTTCCTGGACCAGCTCAAAAGCGGCAATATCTTGTCTTTCCCGGGAAACTACCTGCTGATAGAGAACTCGTTTTTCCAACCGTTCTGGGAGCTTCGCGAGTTGGTTTTCGAATTGCAGCTGAAAGGCTATACCCCCGTACTGGCACACCCCGAACGGTATGTATATTACCACAGCACACCTCATATATATAAAGAACTGCACGACCAAGGGTTGCTTTTCCAAGTCAACTTGCTATCGCTGGCGGGATACTATCAATCGAATATCAAGGAGATGGCATGGAAACTATTGGAGAATGGCATGGTCGACCTGATAGGGAGCGACCTGCACCACATGCAACACGCGGCACACATCACCAAGTTTATCGGCAGTAAAGAGTATGAGAAACTCAAACAGAAAGCCGGTAACATACTCAATAACCGCATAGGGCGGTAACGCCTCCGCCCAGACACACGCCACACAAGGCTCCATATAATTTATAACCCCTATACTGATGGATAACACATCTACAACGCGAGCCCCGGGCTATGCCAAACGTATATGGCACTTCTACCGCGACGGATTTCGGGAAATGACCGTCGGCAAGACGTTATGGGTACTGATACTCATCAAGTTGTTTATTATCTTTTTTATACTGAAACTCTTTTTCTTTCCCGATTTCCTGTCGGTAAAAGGGAACAGCGACGACGAAAGCCGAGCCCGCTACGTGGGCACGGAGCTCGTGGAGCGCGGCGTGCAATAAACGTAAGTCATACAACACGAAATCTTATATACTATGAACGATTTATTATCTCTGGTTGACTGGTCAAGAGCGCAGTTTGCTCTCACCGCCATGTATCACTGGCTCTTCGTACCGCTGACGCTCGGCCTTGCCGTTATCGTAGGTATCATGGAAACCATCTATTACCGTACGGGAAAAGCCGAGTGGAAACACATCACCAAATTTTGGATGAAACTCTTCAGTATCAATTTCGCCGTCGGCGTGGCCACGGGTATCATCCTCGAATTTCAGTTCGGCACCAACTGGTCTAATTACAGCTGGTTTGTAGGCGACATATTCGGAGCCCCCCTCGCCATAGAGGGCATCATGGCCTTTTTTATGGAAGCGACCTTCCTCGCCGTCATGTTCTTCGGATGGGACAAGGTGAGCAAAGGGTTCCATCTCGCCTCTACCTGGCTTACCTGCCTGGGCGCAACCATATCGGCATTGTGGATATTGGTAGCCAACGCATGGATGCAATATCCTGCCGGCATGACATTCAACCCCGACACCGTGCGCAACGAAATGACCGACTTTGCCGCCGTTGCCCTGTCTCCCGTCGCGCTCAACAAGTTTTTCCACTCCGTAACAGCCGGCTGGGTGCTGGGAGCCGTATTCGTTGTAGGCGTATCGGCCTGGTTCCTCTTGAAGAGACGACATGTCAGCTATGCCTTGAAGAGCATACGCATCGCTTCGTGGGTAGGGCTTGCCGGCATCTTGCTGGTGGCTTATACGGGCGATGGCTCGGCATACGAGGTTGCGCAAAAGCAGCCCATGAAACTTGCTGCCATGGAAGGCATCTACGACGGCAGCAAGGGGCAAGAATTTATTGCCGTAGGCATACTCAACCCCCAGAAAGAGTATAACAACAACCAAGACCCCTTCTGCTTCAAAATAGGAGTGCCGCGCCTCCTTTCGTTTCTTGCCACCCGCGATGCCGACGGTTTCGTACCCGGCATCAACGATATCCTGCAAGGCGGATACCCCACTACCGACTTTGCCGGCGACAGCATCATGGCCCCATCGGCACAGGAGAAAATGTTGCAGGGACGCACCGCTGTCGCTGCATTGGGCGACTACCGTACGGCCAAAGAAAAGGGCGACGTACAGGCGGCCGACTCCTCGCTGCAAATCCTGCGCGACAACTACGAATATTTCGGCTACGGATACATCGAAGACGAGGCGCAGCTCATACCCAACGTACCGCTGGTATTCTACTCGTTCCACATCATGATTATCCTCGGCGGATACTTCATCCTATTCTTTATCGTTGTCCTCATCCTCGAACGCAGGCAACTCTTGGAAAAACTTCGCTGGATGCTGTGGATATGCCTCCTGTCTATTCCGTTAGGATACATCTGCCTGCAAACGGGCTGGATTGTGGCCGAAGTAGGCCGACAACCGTGGACGATACAGGATATATTGCCCACATACGCATCTATCTCGGCCATAGAGGTATCGGCCGTGCAGACGACCTTCTGGCTCTTTGCCATTCTCTTTACGGTGCTGCTGGCAGCCGAGATAAGCATCCTCGTCAAGCAAATCAAGAAAGGATTCAACCCTCAACCCGTAAAAAACAGATAATATGAACTTCGACTTCTCTTTCTACCAACACTATTGGTGGTTTCTCATATCCCTGCTGGGAGCTGTTCTGGTATTCCTGCTTTTTGTACAAGGCGGACAAACACTGCTTATGACCATCGGTAAAGAAGAGCTTCGCAAAAGTATGCTGGTCAATTCGCTGGGGCGCAAATGGGAGCTCACGTTCACCACTCTTGTGGTCTTCGGCGGCGCGTTCTTCGCATCATTTCCGCTCTTCTACTCCACCAGTTTCGGCGGTGCCTATTGGCTGTGGATGGCCATTCTGTTCAGTTTCATCATACAGGCCGTGTCGTACGAGTTCCGTTCCAAGCCCAACAATCTCTTGGGACGCAAGAGCTACGACACGTTCCTGCTCATCAACGGTGTGGTAGGCTCGGTTCTCCTGGGAGTTGCGGTCAGCACCTTTTTCACCGGAGCCGAGTTTACCATAGACAAAGGCAACCTGCTGAGCGTGGGCAAACCCGTCATCTCTACATGGGACAACCCGCTGCACGGGCTCGAAGCGATAGCTTCGCTTCCCAACCTGCTCCTGGGATTTGCCGTCTTGTTCCTCGCCCGCGTTTTGGGGGCGCTCTATTTCATCAACAACATCGACGACCCCACGATACATGCCCGCTCGCGCCACGCGGTACTCTATAACGGCATTATATTCGTCGTTTTATTTCTCGCCTACGTGGCCTTCCTGCTTACCTCCACGGGGTACGAAACCGAGGGCGGCGCCGTTACGGAACGCTCCTGCAAATATCTGCACAACCTGCTGGAACAACCGCTTATCGCCGTCGGCTTCCTTTTAGGAGTGGCAGGTGTGCTATACGGCATCATACGCACTATTGCATCGCCTTCATACCGCTACGGCATCTGGTGGGCCGGCATAGGCACGGTACTTACCGTATTATGCCTGTTGCTGCTTGCCGGATACAACAACACACCCTACTATCCGTCGCTCACCTCGCCCGACAGCTCGCTCACGATAGAGAACAGCTCATCGAGCCTCTTCACGTTGCAGGTGATGAGCGCCGTATCGCTGCTCATTCCTTTCGTGGCAGCTTACATCATCTACACTTGGCGACAGATGAATGCCAAACGTATCACGGCCGACGAAATAGAACATACAACCGACAAATACTGACCCCGCGGCAAATTTACGGCCGACAGAACAAAAAGGCGGTCGCTCCATATTCGGGAGCGACCGCCTTTGCAAGTTTATGATGCCTACCGGGCTATTCCCGGCCTATCATATCTTCACCTTCACCGAGGCAGAGCCGGCCTCACCGCCCAAACGGGCAATATAGATACCTCGCGACGGCATGGCAAACGACACCTCGCCACCGCTCACCCGCTCCTCCTGCCGCACCATCCTGCCTTGTACGTCGTAGAGCACAGCTCCTGTATAAGAGGGTGCTATACCGGCAATAACGAGCCGGCCACCGGCGGTATAGTACCGGCACGCCCCGTGTTGCGCAGCCGTGACAGCCCCCACTCCGTTGAGGGTCCATCTGGGGTCGCCTATACCGGTTATGTCGGCCGGAGAGGTCGCAAGGCTGTACGAGTCATAATCGCATTGGGTTATCTCTCCCTCGATGCGCGTATCGTTTACCAGCGCACCTGTCACATTGTTTGTCACCAACGAGTGGAGTACCGAAGCCGAGGCATCGGTAAATTTCAGCGACTTGTCGGGATGTCCCGAGATGATGCAATCTGCAACCGTTGCCGTCACGGCGGCCTTCTTGTGAGCGAGGTCTATAATATCTTTGCTCTCGGGGTCTGAGCCGGCGGCATTGCCGCAGTCGAGTATCGTCACCCGCCGCATATCAAAAAGAAGCGGGCAAGGCGTCACCTCGTCGGGGTCTTCATTGACAAACACGCCACCCGCACAATTGTATATCGACGTATGGGCAAGAGACACCTGCGATACCCGCCCATACTTCAACCCGAAAACGGGCTCGTTGGCACGAGCCTCGCAAAAATCATGCAAGACGGTATTCTCTACCGACAGCCTGTCGATGACTGCATAGCGGGCCTTATTGTTAGACTGTACGAAAGACTCGCCATATCCGTATATTTCGCAATTACGTATTTCGAGCCGCTCAAAATCGACGATATCGTTGGCCGTGATAAATGTATTGCGGGTAGGCTCCGAGGTGTCTGCTTCGTCATAATACGCCACGATGCCATCCAAAACAAGGCTGCCGCCATCGGCCATTATAAATTTTACCTTCTCCAAGACCGGGCGATAACCGTCGCGGGCGCGTATCGTCAGCGACTTGTCTATCGTAATCGTGGCGTTGACCGCCTCATCGGCTGCCAGCTCTATCACATCGCCATCTTGGGCACGGGCCACGGCGTCGGCGAGCTTCACCTCGGGGATATATTCCAGCGTCGCCCCTTCATACTGAGCCTCGGTAATATCGGCAACGAGCGAGTTGATATACTCTTCCAAGGCTGTATAACCCTCGGCATTGAGCCGGTTGCCATCGGCCGCATCGGCGGGGTCGAGGCCGTGTGCCCTCTCCCACTCATCGGGGATACCGTCTCCATCGCTGTCGATACGCGGAGTACCCTGTTGCAACTCAGGCCACGGAGACCAGTCGGCAGCTGCATCCGAGGGACGCAAGTCATAGGGTGTATCTATCAATCCGGGATAGCCGTCGCTGTTGCCATAAGCGGCACTGCCATTGCGGGTATCTTCGACAATGCGGGCATCCACCTCGTCGCGCGAAAGCGAACATCCGGCATACGCCAATACCTTCTCATAGGCATCGGAGGCCGAGTGCGTGTGTATGTATCCTGCTTCCAACGGTTCGTACAAGCGTATGGTATCGCGCGTAGCATCGGTAAAAAGATTGTCGCACTCGCTGTTTGAAATCTGCTCGTATATACCCTTCGTCCAGTTGTCGGCCGTCACATCGTCATACCCCTCCATTATGTTGCCAGCCACATAAAACTTTCCCCATATGTGGAGTGCCGGGGCAAAAGCGGGGTTTCTCTCTACATACTCCGTGGTGCGTATGCCCACTTTGGCGATGCGATAGCGTACGTTGCTGCGTGCCAAGGCTGTGGCAGGGCCGGGCTTATAATAGTTGTTTATTATATTCACTTTCATCGCCTCGCCACCATAGCATCCGTTGTTGGCGCCCCAGTTATATATGACATTGTTGCGGAAATCCATCCACTCGTTCAGCTGCGTACCGGCACGTGGGCCCAGGCGGGGCGTGCGGCTGTCGTGATGCGCCATGAGGTTGTGATGGTACGATGCTTTATTCCCTCCCCAATTACCACCGTAACCATGTGCCCCCTTGCCATGTACCGAGAGACGGAGGCTCTCCGAGATAATACACCACTGCATTGTCATATTCTCGTTGCCATATACCGAGCAGCACTCATCGGTACTCCAACTTACCGAACAGTGGTCTATGATGGTATTCCTATGGTCCATTCCGCCGAGGGCATCGGCCTCTACGGCATTGTCATCGCCCATACGGAACCGCACGTAACGTATGATTACATCGTCGGCGGCTATCACGACCGGATAACCGGCAATGCAAATGCCGTCGCCGGGAGCCGTCTGTCCGGCGATTGTTATATAATCGTTCTGTATTTTCAACTCCCCGTTCAGGAAGATAGTACCCGAGACGTCAAAGATTATTGTCCTTGCCCCTTTCTGCTTCACGGCATAGCGCAACGAGCCGGGCATGTTGTTATCTTCGAGTGTCGTCACACGATATACATCACCGCCGCGGCCGCCCACGGTATACCGGCCGAAGCCCTCGGCTCCGGGGAATGCCGGAGTCTGTGCATAAAACGGCATTGAAATGCCCGACAAAAGCAATAAAAGCGATACCAATAAGTTTTTCATGATAGTTATAGTTTAACCCTGCAAAGATATGCTTTTTTATCCGATTCCATGCAGCATATCTGCCACAGGAGCTTTTTTATCTCACCGCTCTCCCATACCGGAGGAAAGGCTCTCGCCTTTCAAAAAAAATTACTACCTTTACCGAGAGGAAGTGAAGCCCCCGGCAGGTGCGGCAAATTATATCGGAAACATCTCGGGAATGCCCCAAAAAGATTTTGCCCGGCACTGCCGCACTATCGGGGCCGAATATTGTTATACAGTCTAAACCATACTATTATGCTGTCTCACGAAATAGCCGACAGGCAACACAAAATATACGAATCGCTCCACGGCAAACATCTGCAAAGAGCCTTTACCGAGCTGAAAAAGCTCACCGAAGAGTTGCAGGACTGGAACATCGACGAGGAACTTGCAACGTTGGAGACCTCATACCGCTACATGATACAATATATGCTCGATGGCGTGAAAGACCCCGAGCGCATACAGGTGTATAACCACCTCATCGTATCGGCCTACCGCCTTACCGACGCCGTATGCGAGAAACTACTCTCACGCGACTCCATGACCCTTTATTACGGCAAGAAAAGAGTGGCACAAAACGATGGGAAAAGCCTCACGCAACTCTTTGCCATACTCGACGAGGCTCTCAACAACCTATCGCTGGCACAGCTATTCACAGATAGCGAGGAGAGAAACAAACGCATGATTGCCGAGCGGGCGGCAAACGACTTCTTCGACCGCGTATGGACCAATACTCCCGCCTCGCCCGAAGATTGCGCCCTGCTGGCAAACGTCCTGCAACCGCAACGCATCCCCGCGCCTGTGGCGGCACTCACGGTATCGGCCCTGACATTGAACCTGCTACATGCCTTCGACGAGGAAAAGACCAATATCCTCATAGACACATACCTCCACCACGACAATATCGAGGTGCAGATGAGGGCATTATGCGGGCTGTTTTTCGTCTTGCAACAATATCGCCGCCGGCTGCCGCTCTACGAAAAGCTGCACAGCCGCCTCAGCCTCCTGCTCGACGACAACCATTTCGTCACGGATATGCGCAACCTCCTGCTGCAATTCATCCGCAGCCGCGATACAGAAAAAATCGTACGCAAACTCAACGAAGAGGTGCTTCCCCAAATGATGAAGATAAGCCCGACTCTCTATAAAAAGATTAAGGAAGACGATGCCCTCAACGACCTCGAATCGCTCGAACGGAACCCCGAATGGCAGGAAATCATCGACCGCTCGGGTATCGCCGACAGCCTGCGGGAGATAAACGACCTGCAAATGGAGGGCGCCGATGTCTTCATGGGCACCTTCTCACACCTGAAAGGGTTTGGGTTTTTCAACGAAATCGCCAACTGGTTCCTTCCTTTCGTACCGGAACACACGGCTCTGGGCTCACTATTCGGGGGAAAAGAACAAAGCAACCACCTCGTCCGCATGATAAGCTCTTCGGGGTTCCTCTGCAACTCTGACAAATACTCATTCTGCCTCTCTCTGTTGCAAGTACCCGAGGCTCAGCGCCGCATGGTAACGTCGCAATTCAAAGAAGAGACCGCCGCTTTGCAAGAATTATCGAAAACCGAACTATACGCGCAAGAGAAAGAACGCGAGAATATATCGAACCGATATCTGCAAGACCTGTACAGGTTCGCAAAACTCTTCCCGCGCCGCGGCGAGTTCCGCGACCTCTTCTCCATCTCCATCGAGGAGCTGATGCAGATAGAGTCTCTTGCGCCTATCACCGGCAACGAAGAGCTAATGCGCCTGCTGGGTGAATATTTTTTCAAACGCGAGTACTATGCCGATGCCGCCTATATCTTTGTCATGCTCACCGGCAATAACTTTATAGACAGCGAGCTGTATCAGAAGACAGGGTTCTGCTTCCAATCGACCGACAACTACGAGGTGGCTCTCGAATACTATCTGAAAGCCGACCTGATAAAACCCGACCATCTGTGGACTTTGCGACACATTGCCACCTGCTACCGCTATATGAAAAAGACCGACAAGGCACTCGAATACTTCTCGCGCGCCGAGAAGGTCGCCCCCGACAACCTGTCGGTCAACCTCAACATCGGGCACTGCTATCTGGAACTGAAACAGTACGACAAGGCACTGCAATACTACTTCAAGGTCGATTACCTCGACACCAAAGGCACCAAAGCCCGACGCCCCATCGCCTGGTGTTCGTTCCTTGCCGACAAGAAAGAACAGGCATGGCAATACTATACCAGAATACTCGATGACAAGCCCAACGCCCAAGACTTCCTCAACGCCGGACATGTGGCTTTTGCAATGGGCCATATCAAGAAAGCCCTCGAACTCTATCTGGCAAGCATCGAAAACGATGGAGGCAATGCCGAGCGATTTGCCCAAAGTTTCGAGCAGGATACCCCCGACCTCCTTCATGCCGGTATCCCGGCCGATGAGATACCCATCCTCTACGACCAGGTATTATACCAGGCCAACGAAAAAAAGGGTACAAACGCATAGAGCCCCTGCCGCCGGCCGACAGAGGACGGTCAAGGAGCAACTTCATACGGCCCCTCTCCCCCGGAATGCAAACGACAGGCAACGACGCGACTCGCATCGCCTCATATAACAATATGGCGCACTCCTCACGGAGTACGCCATATCTTTTCTTACTAATATGAGAATGTATGAGAATCAAATATATTCTTCTTTTCCTATTTACCCACACAGGGGGCGGCGCCATTATCGCCCGCCGGTCATGCCGCCTTGCGGCGAGCCGCCGGTCAGACCGCCTTGCGAGCCACCCTCCATCACATCGTTGTTGACGATACTGCGGTTGGCCTTCTTCACTTGCGCATCGAGTTTGCCGAACGTATAGGTAATGCTGAGCTGCACGTTGCGGGCTACGTTACCCCCCTCAGAGATAGTCTTGAACCCGTCGCCATACGTTATGTTGTTAAAGCGATAGTAGCGGTTGAAAAGGTTGTTGCCCGAGAGGGTAATCTTCAATTTATCATCGAAGAAGCGTTGCGTAATGCCCAGCCCGTAGTAATACCACGGCAACGTTCCCCTGTTTTGCAGGCCTACCCACGGAGTGCCCACACCGCCGTTGACGCTTATCGTACCGCTTTTCCATGCCGTCCACTGGATACCGAGGTTGGCATGAGCCTGCCAGCCGTCGTTTTCGAGTTGCAGCGAGGGGGCTTTATAGATGACATACCGGGCACCCATATTGCTGTAATAGCTGAACTTGGGCGAAAGCTGCCCCGATACGTAGAGCGACATGCCATGCGACTGTGTCCGGCCTATATTGTCGTATGTGCTGTGTATCGTACCGGTAGAGGCCTCGACAAAATCGTATGCCTCGATGCTGTTGTTGGTAATACGGCTGTTCCACTCCATGTTGAGATTGAAGACGCCTTTGAAGAGCGAGTATGCTGCCGATATAGAGTGCGACACCTCGGGACGCAGGTCGGGGTTACCATACTCTACCTGCATCGTACCCACCCACCGCTCATAGGGCGACAGATAACTGATGCCGGGGCGGTTGATACGCTGTGTGTACGACAGACGCAGGCTCTGCATAGGGTCGAGATTGTAATTCAACGATACGTAGGGCACGAAGTTGCCGTAAGGCTTGCCAAAGTCGACCCGTGTGCCGGCTTTTTCGAGCATGGCATCGGTCCACGTCTCCTCGTAGCGGCCTCCGGCGCGTGCGCCCCAGTTACCGGCATTGAAGGCATAACCGGTATATATGGCCAGGATTTGTTGCGTATAGTCGAGCGTCTGTTGCTGGTTCATCGATTGCCATATACCTTCATTGAGCATCATATAGTCGTCGTTACTGTGATTGAGGCGTCCTATATATTTCACGCCCGCTTCTATCGAATGTTTCTCGTTGATAGGGTTCACATAGTCTATCTGCACCGTATGCTCTTGCGCATAAGAGCTATTCTCGTTGCGCTGTCCACCATAAGGAGCATTGAACGAGTCATCGTCCAACATGATAGAGTCGCTATATGCCCCGCCGTTGGGATTGTATTCGTAACGATACGACGTCACAAGCGTATGCCCGGGTTTTCCGAAGGTGTGCTGATAGTCGAGGTTGGCAGCCACACCGCCGAACATGCTACCTTGATACAGGCGGTCGATATAGCGGGAAACCACCCTACCATCCGACGCATACGAGTCGTTCATGAGATTGCCGTTTGCACCGAAGTTCCCTATATTGCCCGTCACGCCCAAGGTAAAGAGATTGAGCGAATCGAGCTCGAAACTGCTCTCGAAACTCAGGAAATGGTATTGTCCGTTGATATTGAGATCATCGCCGGTATACATTTTCGTGAGATACATATCGGGATTGTTATAGTTGTAGCTCTCGGCATTCAAAAACTGCTTCGATACAAAGCGCCCGCCGCTGTAATTGAGCGAAGCCGTAAACCGCTTGTACTGTGTTGCCAGATAGAGGTTGCCGCCAAACGAACCCATGATGTCGCCGTAGCCTGTCACCGAACCGGTAAGGCCTTCCAGCTTTTCGCGCGTGGTGACAATGTTGATAATGCCGCCTACACCCTCGGCATCGTAGCGGGTCGACGGGTTGGTAATCACCTGTATATCTTTCACGCTGTTGGCCGGCATACTCTTCATCACCTCTTTGAGGTTGTTCTTCATCATAACCGACTCCTTGCCGTTGACCAGCACCTTGAAGTTGGTCGACCCGTTAAGCTGTACATTGTCCTCGGCGTCGACCGTCACCATAGGCACCTTGCGCATCATATCTATGAGCATCTTGTTGTCGGCCTCGGGGTCGGCACTTACGTCGTATGTAATTTTCTCGGCATCGCTTTTTATGATGGGTTTCTGGGCCTCGACAACCACCTCTTCCAGCTCGGTATCGGCGGTAAGCGTCAGTACACCCAAGTCGCAGGTTGCAGCAGCAGGCACTGTAATCTCGCGGTTGAGCGGAGTGTAACCGATAGAAGTCACCGTAAGGATATACTTCTTACCCCGGTCGAGTTCTATTGTGAAGGCACCATCGGCATTGGCAGCCACGCGGCGCACCACTTTGTCGCCCTGCGATGCACCCGCAGTGGCATAGGGAATTGTCTCACCTGTCACATCGGTGACTACACCTTTCACTTTACACACTTGTTGTGCTCCGGCATACGCCATGCAACCTAAGCCGAGCAACAGGATGATAAAAAAACGTTTCATACTTTTTCATCGATTGGTTTTGCCCTGCCCCTTCCATTCGCCCTACGCAGCACACTCCATAAGGCAAAAGTACAACGGGGCAAAGCCTTTTTTCACAATGTATTTGTTAGTTTACTTTTATACCTCCTACTCCGATTGAGACCTTGTCATCGCCCGATGTTATATGTACACCGGCAGGCGATACTTTCACGGTATCGGTTCCCGACGAAACGAATACCTTAGACGGCGTGATATTTACTTTATCGCTGCCGCTCTCTACGTGCACGCCCTCTGTCGAGATATTTACCACCTCGCCGTTTTTGACTCTAACGACGCTGTCGCCGGCCAAAATGGAACGGTCGAACTCAACGGCCTCTACATCCTCGTTGATATTACTCAGGAAGACACAGTCTCTGGCATAGAAATTACTTTGTGTCTTGTTATTCCATGTAGCCACACCTATGTTGCAATCGGCAGCATTGATACTGCCGCAATCGCCAGCTACGACGAGGGCGCCCAGGTTCGACGAGTCGATACCGATGGTTTTGTTTTGTCCGTTTATTTTGGCGGCGCCTATGTTGCTGTCGTCCATCTTGATGGAGCTATGAGCCACACTGTCGATGCTCAGCAGCACACCCACATTACTATCCTCTATACTCAAATCGCCGGCCACAGCAGCCTGCAAGTTGTCGAGATTGGCATCTTTCACCATCACGTTCACCGCCGGCGAGGGGTTATGCAGCTCTATCGACGATTTATTGGGCAGCACCACCTCTATGGGACAGGGGGTAGCATCGTTGGTGTGGAGCGTATCTATGTTGATATATATCGTGTCGCTGCTTATCACCGTAGAGATACCGCCGCAACGCGATTGGATGTTGACCGACGAGAAGATTCCGCTATTCTCCCTCTCGGTCGAGAAAGAGAGGTTCACGGCATGTGTTTGCGCAGGGTCATCGACAACGACCACATAATCGATGGGCAGGCCTTCGTCTGCGGCACTTATCTCTTTCACGTCAGAGACAAAGTTGGTGGCCACGATACAGACAAAAATTACAGGTACAAGTACGGCAAGAGCAAGTACTATGATAATAACTATGGTAGAACGTTTCATTGCATTTCTATTTATATGGAGGTTTATGTTATGTTATTTTATTTTATCTTATCGGCGGCATCGTCATCGACACGCAACGATGCCTTCTTATACTCGTTGTAGCGCCGGTCAATCTCGTCGATGGAGATACCCAACGTATACAGGCGATTGAAAAACAGGGGCAGCTCATCCTCGAAAAATCTTACGCGGCGCATCTCGCGGATGCGGTTCTTCCCGTCGGGCGATACGTAATATCCTATACCGCGCTTGTTGAAGATGATTTCGTGCTGCTGCAACCATTCGTAAGAGCGTACGACCGTATTGGCATTCACTTCTACCATGGCAGCATACTCGCGTATCGATGGGATACGCTCGCCGGGCGGAAATTTATTGTCGAGAATCTCATCGCAAATACGCTCGGCAATTTGCAGATATATACTTTGATTATCACGAAATTTCATAGTTTCTATCGTTTGGTTTCATTTACTTCAAAATCTGCGATGCGCAGATAGGCTACCACCAAATATCCGAGAGTAAACAAGATGGAGACTATATACCCGAAAGCAACAAATACGCTCCCCATGTCATACCTTACATTCTGCGACAATCGGGTAATGTTGTCATTGGTGTAACTGATACTGCCAAGTGCACTGATTATATCGCTTTGCAGCGTAAAGGCCATTGCGCTTATCGAAATTACTATCAATGCAACAAGCCCCAAGAGCAGATTTACCACGGTGGTTTTCAGGAAGGTGTTGCGTGTCCAGATGGTAGCTCCCATCAGGTAGAACGATACGGAACTATAATACGAGAGGCAGAACCACGGCAACATGTCGCTGTTGATTGTGACAGCATGGAACGGAGCAGCCCATTGCGGCGGCGTGAGTGTAAAGAGCGCTACCAGGAACATCGCTACGTATTGCGCCACAAACAGGGCTACCACATACAACAACGGTACGGCTATGAAGAGGTATAGTACCGATGCGAGCATCTTCTCGAACTGCGAGGCCGGCACAAGCAAGAATCTTATCTTCATGGAACGCGGCTCTACGTTATTGGAGAAACGGCTTGCTTCAAGTATCGCCACGATAAACAAAACGGCTGTCGTGAGGAAAAAATCTATCGACTGCCCTCCCAATACCATCAGGCATGCCAATATACCGGTTACAACGACATACATCAACAAGCAATTTTTACTTTTTTGCGATACGAATCGCATGGCATACGCGCCAAAGCGGGCGGGTGAGAATATCTGGTTCATCTTATTCATTAATTATATGGTTATACAAATTGGTTGGTTATGGTCTCGGGATTGGTAATAATGGCATTGAAGAGGACTTCAAGGTCGACAGGCGTCTCGGCACCCGTTGTGTTAGGCCGCACGCCTACAAAACCGGCCGGCGTAAAGGCCGAATAGATACAGCCGCCGAGCTCTTCCTTATCGGTGGTGTTGACGAATTCGAGCCTCTCGGCGATACGCAGTGTGCTCTCATTGAGCAGCATCGAGTGGTTGTGCAGGATAAGAACGCGGTCTATCATGCTCTCCAAATCGCGCACTTGATGCGTAGAGATAACGATGCTGCGCTCGTCGCTCATACCCAAGGCAATCGCCTTGCGGAATTGGCTCTTAGAGGGAATATCCATACCGTTGGTGGGCTCGTCCATAAAAAGCAGCGGGGTGTTGGTGGCGAGGGCAAAACTTACCAGGTATTTCTTTTTCTGCCCCATGGAGACGCGTTGCATGTTCTTGACCGGTTCGAGGTCGAAGATATTCATATAACGGTCGAAATCTTCCCGGCTGAAACGGGGATAAAAGACGGCATTGCGCTTAACGAACTCATCGACCGAGGTGGCCGGTACGTCATACTCCTCGGGCAGAAGGCAAAGCTGCGAGAGCGTGTCGGGCAACCGCTTGCGGGGTTCTACGCCATCGATATAGATGTGTCCGATTTTGGGGAACATCAATCCGGTCATAAGATACAGCAAGGTAGACTTGCCGCTGCCGTTCTTGCCCAACAGCCCGTACACGCCGCCGGGCGTAATATCAAAGTTCAATCTATTCAGTAAATACTCATTTCGTTTATACGAAAAGGTCATCTCTTCTACTTTCAGCATATCTATCGTTTTTTGAGGGTTTATATACTTTAATTATTATAATACTTCGGCATCGGCAGCAACGGACGAGTTTGGGAGCGATGCGGCAAAAGGCATAGGCGACTCACCGCTGCAATAACAACCGGCCATGCCGCTCATCTCCTCCGCAACAACTGTCCCGGCTACCGCACGGTGTTCTGCCCCGTCGCTTGTCAAGGCTGCAAATAACGAGCTTATGGCAGCTATTAATGCAATTATACTCCTTATTACCATTGCTTTACGGTTTTATATATTAGTGTTATAGTTTAATAGTACACTGCAAAGGTATGTATTCTTTTTGAACCACCAAAAAAAAACGTTATTTTTTTTCGCCAATTTGTTATTTTCATAACCAATTACTATTTTTACCCCGCGATTGCAACCGTGCAATTGCTATGATAAAAACCAGTTTACACATTACCAAACCAACAAAAAAAACCTGAAAATGAGCGAAGAAAACGACTTGTTCGACTATGATGACGACGCAGCAGTGGCATACATACGCCCTCGCTTGCCGCGAGACATCCAAGACAAATACAGCGACAACGATATAATATATATCGGTGACATCATATACGACTTTTACGAAAAGAAGGGATTTTTCGACGAATCGGACGAAGAAGCACCCGAGTTGAACGTAGATGAACTTATAAGATACGTACGCACGAGCCTTAAAAAAGACGGCGATGCCGAATTTGACGACGACGACGTAGAGTTTCTCGTTCGCGGCGAACTCGATTATGAGGAATCATTAGGCATGTGGGAAGCATAATGCCTATGAAAAATCGCCGCACACTCATCCTTATACTCACAACTGCCGTTTTATGCCTCTCCTCCCCATACACGATGGCCGAGGGAGGTATAAAAGGGTGGTTCAAGGGGCTTTTCGGCCGTAATACCGAGACAACCGAGACAGCTCACCCCGACCTCGCCGCACTCACGGTAGACGAGAACCTCGAAATACCCGAAATACCCAAGAAGAGACACGAGCAGGTACTCGACATCCAACGCCAAGAGAGCCAACGCCTCAAAGGCATCCCTGCCTACAAGGTAGAGAACTTGCGATACAACGAGGTGATACGCATCACCATACCCGCCGCCAAACTCTTTGCCCCCAACGACACCACGCTCGCGCCGACAGCCGACGACATACTGCGCCCGCTGCTGCAATGCCTGCGTACCCCCGACTACTACCACATGCTGCTGGTCATGCACAGCGACGACACCGGCAATGCCGCCTACAACTATTCGCTCACGACCCAACGGGTACTCGACATCTTCGATTGGTTCGAGCGCAACGGCGCAGCGACCGACTTCCTGATACCCTACGCCGCCGGCAGCCACGAGCCCCTGGTTCCCAACAACTCGACAGAGAACCGATACCGCAACCGCCGCCTGGAAGTATATCTTATACCAGGCGAAGCGATGTTCAAGTAGCCGCAGCACACATCGCTACATAATCTACTGTTTCATTAGAGACCGGGAGATATCGATTTATCGAAAAACAATATTTATTTATTGATTTTCTTGGTTTACTCAAAATCATTCTTTACCTTTGTTCCCACGGTGACACACTACCGCGGGAACAAAGGTAAAGTAAAGACAATGACACAACTAATAAAACAAGCTTTATGAAAAAATTTTTCACCACCACATTTGCCTGTGTGCTGGGCACCCTCATTGCAGGCATGATTCTTATATTGGTAGGCGTATTCTCCCTGACAGGAATACTTGCCGCCTCGGCATCGGGCGACACCACATACACGCCTCAAAAAAATACCGTACTGAAACTTACACTCTCGGGCGCACTCAACGAGCGATATAGCGACGACCCGCTGCAAGGCATCTTGTCGCAGGGAGAGGCCTCTACCGGGCTCGACCAGATACGCCGGGCCATCAAGGTAGCTGCCGAAAACGACAATGTAACGGGTATTTTCATCGATGCACGCGGCATGGCACAAATGCCCGCATCGAGCGAAGAGATACGCCGCCTGCTTGCCGACTTCAAGGAGGAAACCGGCAAATGGATATACGCCTATGCCGATAACTATACCCAAAGCGACTACCTCATCGCATCGGTGGCCGACACGGTTGTACTCAACAACATAGGTACCGTAGACATACACGGACTGGGCGGCTTGCAAATGTTCCTGCCCGGCCTGCTCGAAAAGGTAGGAGTAGAATTCCAGATTTTCCGCGTGGGCACCTACAAATCGGCCGTAGAACCCTATATATGCGAGAAAATGAGCGATGCCAACCGCGAGCAGACAATGGCATACCTCAACACAATATGGGATTACTACACCGAGGCCATCACCACATCGCGCGGAATTACCCCCGAATACTTCAACGCCATAGCCGACTCTATCACCTCCCTGCGCAGCGGCGACGAAATGCTGGCCATGAACCTTGTAGACACACTCATGTATCGCCCGCAATTCGATGAGTGGCTCAAAACAAAAGCCGGCGTAGAGAGTGACAAGGAGATAAACTTTGCCACCGTGGGAGAACTCGCATCGGTAGCCGCTCCCAAAAACAAATCGAAAAACATCGTAGCTCTCGTATATGCCGTAGGTGACATTACCGAGGCAGGAGGCCAAGGCATCAACAGCGAAGAGCTCGTCCCCGAACTCACGAAAATACGCAAAGACGAAAACGTAAAAGCCGTGGTATTGCGCGTCAACTCGCCCGGTGGCAGCGGATACGCCTCGGAACAGATATGGGCCGAGATAGAAGCTATCAAAGCCGCCGGCAAGAAAGTCATCGTCTCGATGGGCGATATGGCCGCCTCGGGCGGATACTACATCTCGTGCAACGCCGACCACATCTATGCCGAGAATACCACCCTCACAGGCTCGATAGGCGTCTTCGGCGCAGTACCCACCGCCGAGAAACTGATGACGGAGAAACTCGGACTCTCTTTCGACGAAGCACGCACCCACAAATACGGCAACGTATTAGACGGTTCGTTCATATACAAGAAATTCAGCCCGGGCGAAGCACTCGCCATGCAACGTAGCATAGAAGAGTTCTACGAACTCTTTACCCGCCGCTGTGCCGAGGGCCGCGGCATGTCGCAAGACGACATCAAGAAAATTGCCGAAGGCCGTGTATGGATAGGAAAAACTGCCGTTGAGCTGGGTCTTGTCGACGAAATCGGCGGCATAGACGACGCCATAGCTTATGCCGCAAACGAAAGCGGGCTGCAAGACTATAAAGTAGCCGTATATCCCAAACAGAAGAGCTCGTTAGACCGCATCATGGAGCAATTGGGGTCGCAAACCCGTCTTTCGATAGCCTCCATGATACTCGGAGAAGACTTGCCCTACCTGAAAGCTTTGCGTGAAATGCAAAGTTGGGACCCCGTACAATGCCGTATGGAAAACATTGTCATAGAATAATGCCACATAAAACCTAT
Source organism: uncultured Porphyromonadaceae bacterium (assembly GCA_900542255.1). Lineage (GTDB taxonomy): Bacteria > Bacteroidota > Bacteroidia > Bacteroidales > Barnesiellaceae_A > Barnesiella_A > Barnesiella_A excrementipullorum. The sequence goes on along the minus strand of UQMR01000014.1, from coordinate 8,306 downwards.
TTGCCTCATCTGCACCGGAACTTGAAGCCCCTTGCCTCACTCTACTCGGCAATAGTGGCAGTAAGAAACAAACTCTTCGACCGCAATATCTTGCCGGTCGAAGAGTTTTCTGTCCCGGTCATATCGGTAGGAAACCTCACCGTAGGCGGTACCGGCAAAACGCCCCACATAGAATGGCTCGTGGCATGGCTATCGCGCCACTACCGCGTAGCCGTACTCAGCCGCGGCTATCGGCGCAGAAGTTGCGGGTTTCAACTGGCCGACAGCAACAGCACCGCAGACCTCATAGGCGACGAGCCGTACCAGATATACAGCAAATTCCCCCACATAACCGTAGCCGTCGATGCCAACCGCCGGCGGGGCATAAGGCGGCTGCTCGACATCGACCCTACATTACAGGTGATACTGCTCGACGATGCCCACCAGCACCGCTACGTGCGCCCCACCTTCTCTATCGTACTGAGCGACTACAACCGCCCCATATACGATGACCTGCCGCTGCCGGCCGGAAGGTTGCGCGAGCCGATAGAAGGACTGCGCCGCGCCGACGCCGTCATCATCTCCAAATGCCCCGGGAATCTCACCTCTACACAGTATGCCGAAGAGGCAGACTTGTTGCAGTACGACCCGGCGCGCCTGTTTGCCTCGTCTATCATCTACGGGTCGCCACAACGCTTTACCGACAATCTCACCAAGCCGCTGCCCTACATTGCACAAAACGGCCAGGTGTTCATATTCACCGGTATTGCCGACCCTACGCTCCTGCAAAAACACGTAGGCCAATACTATCACCAGGCAACCCTGCTCTCCTTTCCCGACCACCACACATTCACGCCGGACGAAATAGAGGAGCTTGCCCACCGCATCCGAGGCGCAAAAAAGCCGGTGGCCGTCATCACCACCGAGAAAGATGCAGCCCGCCTCTGCAACATGCAGCTGCCCTCAGCCATAACCGACTGCCTCTACACGATACCTCTGGTTATCTCCATGCAATCACGGCCCGACGGCATTTCGCTGCAACGGCTCATCCAGGAGGCAATAGAGCGAAAGCTGAACGGATAAGGATTACGAGAAACCGCATCATCCATAAGAATAGCCATCCGCCCCATGCAGCGAGAAGACGCTGCATGGGGCGGATATATTGAGGAGAGAACCCTTACAGGTTTACAACAAGATTATCTGACAGAAATCATCTCCACGGGCTGACGCTGCACCTCGTCGAGAGGCTTATACGTATACGGAACTCGCGCAAAGTCTATCGTCGAGCAATCTATACAACGGATATTGGCATTGTAAGCCGTACGGTAATATATGCGGCGGTTGGTCATATCGGTTGCCGTAGTCCACTGGGTAGCAGACGGTATGTCGGGAGCCTCCCCGATGGGATGCTCAACCCCGATGGGAATATCGAAATTGTTGAGTATGTGGAAAGCTTGGGTCATGGCATCGAAAGCCGTTTTGGGTTGTGGCGCGGTGTTGGCAAAGAAAGCCGCCCTCACAAACCGCGATGGTGGAGTCACATCGCCGGGTATGCCGAGGAGGCCTGTTCCGGCGCCAAAGGGAGCAACCATGACACCTCCCAAAAGCTGAGCTTTCGCCGAACCGGGATAGAGATTGACATAATTGTTGAGGTTTGTCACCTGCCACTCGAAACCGGGCGAATTGGTAAGCACTCCTACCTTGTTTTCATAGAAGTGAGGTTGGCCATCAACGATTTCAAGCACATATTGCTTGCCGCTCGCATCGGCAATGCGCCAGTGCACGGTCGACGCATCGGGATAAAGCCCCACCACTCTCACCGACGGCACGGCCTCTATCACCTCATCGACTGTGGCAAACTGCGACAGCATCCATGTTACCAACTGCAAGTCGGCAACGGTCTCGGAGTTGCGCGCCGAGTCATAAGACTGGTATTCGCCATAACCGGGAAAATAGAAAAGGCCAGCCGAAAGTCCTTTTTCGTTGATGCCTTCTGCAACAAAATCAGGCTCTACCACACTAAGGCCCACCAGCCCGTACTTCGCAACAACGACAGCCCCGTTGTGCCCCGACGGAGTAAACGATTGCCAACGATACCCCCGAGGCATCACAACATAATCGCTTTTCAGCGCACTATTTCCCCACTCTATCGTACGCGCCACCATCTGGCAGCCATCGGCAGCGTGTAACGTAATACCGGTACAGGCCCATACATCGGCATTGTAGAACAATATCGCAAAAAATGCCGACATTAAAAAAAATGTTCGTTTCATACAAAAAAGCATTTAGGATATAAATGTAAACAAAAATTTCTGAATCAGGTTCTTTTTCTCGCCTAAAAGTTTTACTTTTGATGTCGTATAAAGCCGATTGACATGAATAACGGTAATTTTTTTACAGAAACTGAATGGACGGAATTTCGCGCATGTTACAGAGAGTTAGTAGATACAACCCGCGATGCATTTGCTGCCGACGAACGCACTCAGATAAGAAAACTGATGCAGGAAGCCATCATTTCAGGAGTCTATCCACACGGCGAAAAGGGGATAAACCTACTGCTGCGTAACGTCCACACAGTGCTCATCTTATGCGAAAAGATAGGGCACGAACGCAATATGCTCCTTTCGGTTCTTTTATATCCGCTTGTAGCAGAAGAATATATCACCATCGAAAAAATAGAGGAGCTATACGGAGCCGATACAACCAAGATAATACGGGGTCTTATCAAGGCCAACAGCCTCTATAAGAAGCACGCTGCCATAAGCAACGAAAACTTCAAAAAGCTGCTGCTCACATTTGCCGAGGATATCCGTGTGATTTTCATCATGATAGCCGACCGCTTATGCCTGATGCGCATGATAAACCACCACCCCGATGAGGATTTCCGGCGCGAAGTTGCTACCGAAGTATTATATCTGTATGCACCGCTATCGCACCGGCTGGGACTCTACAAGATAAAATCGGAGCTGGAAGACCTGTCGCTCAAATACACCAACCGTCCCATGTACGACCTCATCGCACATGAGCTCAATTCAAAGAAAAAATACCGCGACGAGTATATTGCAGCCTTCATAAAACCCATCAAGCAGAAGTTGGAGGAGGAAGGTCTCCAATTCGAGATAAAGGGTCGCACCAAGTCTATCTACTCCATCTGGAACAAGATGAAAAAGCAGCAGATAGACGTGAAGGGTATCTACGACTTGTTTGCCATCCGTGTCATACTCAACAGCAAAGAGGGCAAACAGGAGATAAACGACTGCTGGCGGGTATTCTCCATCATCACCAACATGTATATGCCCAACCCCGCCCGTATGAAAGACTGGCTCTCGATACCCAAAAGCAACGGCTACAAGTCGTTGCATACCACCGTATTGGGTCCCGAGCAGAAATGGGTAGAGGTGCAGATACGAAGCCGCAATATGGACGAGGTGGCCGAGCGCGGTATAGCGGCACACTGGAAATACAAAGGCATCAAAAGCGAGAACAACCTCGACGAAATGATGAATAGTGTGCGCGATATCTTGGAGTCGGACAATGACGACACGTTTGAGCAAATCAAAGACTTCCGCATGGACATCTACGACAAGGAAGTCTTCGTATTCTCACCCAAGGGCGACCTCTACAAGCTCCCCTACGGCTCTACGCTGCTCGACTTTGCTTTTCTCATACACTCCAAGATTGGCTGCACCTGCACCGGCGGACGGGTCAACGGGAAAAACAAAACCATCAGATACGTACTGAAAAGCGGCGACACCATAGAGGTCATCACCTCGGCCAACCAAAGGCCCAAGCAAGACTGGCTCAATATAGCCTTCTCGGCCAAAACCCGCACCAAAATAAAACAGGCGCTCAACGAAATTGACCATAAAAGCGCCGAAATAGGCAAGGAGATGCTCTTGCGCCGCTTCAAAAACCGCAAAATCGAGATTGACGATGCACTGCTCATGCGCCTCATCAAGAAGATGGGCTACAAGACCGTCACCGATTTTTATGTGAAACTCGGCGAAGAAAAAATCAACATCAACGATGTCATAGGGCTATACGTCAACCTCTATGAGCAAGACAACCAGGAGAATACCGAGACTCGCACGGCCGAAGAGTACGCATTGGCTCCCGCTGCCGAAAGGGGTATAGGCGACGAGCTGGTGATAGGCGGCAACGTGAAAGGCGTCAATTATAAGCTCGCCAAATGTTGCAACCCCGTATTCGGTGACGAAATATTCGGCTTCATCTCTACCGAAGGCTCTATAAAGATACATCGCAACGACTGTCCCAATGCGGCCCACATCAAAGAGCGATACGGCTACCGCGTCATCAACGCACGCTGGGCCGGAAAGACAGGCACGCAATATGTTGCCACACTGCACGTAGTAGGACAAGACGACATAGGTATCGTCACCAACATATCATCGGTTATCAACAAAGAAAAAAACGTGTCGCTGCGAAGCATTGCCATAGACTCGGACGACGGCCTGTTTCAAGGGCATATCTCGGTGCTTATCGACGATATATCTACACTCAACAGCCTTATCAGGAAACTGAAAACCATCAAAGGCGTAAAAGGCGTGGAGCGCGGCAAAATATAGAACAAGCAAACAACTTCATACGATATGAAAAACGGATATTTACTTATAATGGCAGCGCTGCTTGCAACAGCCTGCACGGGCGACGAAGAGAAAGCTGCACAACTGTATGCGCAAGCCGAGAGTTACTACAACGAAGGGAACTACTCTGCCGCCCAAACATGGATAGACAGCATAGAGACAAGCTATCCCAAAGCCTTCGGAACCATCAAAGAGGGCATGGTGCTGCAATGCCGCATCAACCAAAAAGTGTATGAACACGACTTGCTGGTTACCGACAGCCTCTACAACATAGCCCGGCAGGAACTCGACGGGCTGAAATCGCTCTTTGAGCTATCGCGTGAGAGCGAATACCAGACCGAGCGCAACTACGTGTACAAAAAAGGCCGTCCGGGGCTGGCCATCACCGGGAGCGGCTTGCGAGCCCAAGTCACCGAGAGCGGCGAGTTCAGGCTCATAAGCATCTATAACGGAAACAAAGGCATAAACCACACCGGCATACGGGTGAAGAGACCCGACGGCAGCTACTGCGAAACAGCGGCGATAGCCTACGACGGCGCACGCAACTACCGCTTTACCGACGACGGGAAGAGCACCGAAATGATAACGTACAACAAGTCGCAGTGCCACGAGGTTGCCGAGCTTATTGCACTGTCGAACGACAAGAAACTCACCGTACAGTTTACCGGCGGGAGCAACTACTCCATTCCGCTCGACAAAAACGCCCGACTCGCCATCGCCGAGACATACCGGCTGTCACAAGCGCTCGCAACGGTAGACTCCCTGTCAAAACGCCGCGAGTATGGCATAAAACAACTCGAACTGGCCGACGCACAACTGATGAAACTGGAAAGTGCGCGTCAGGAGAGCGAGCAGTAAATCCCGCTACGCTGTCGCCGGCCAACGAATGCCGTAACCCTCTCCCCTCTCCAATAAGCTGTAAAAAACTCAGGGCGATGTGCCTCCTTAAATAGGTAGCACATCGCCCTCTCTTTGAAGGGTCAATACCTGCTTACTTGGCAGCAATAACCTCTATTTCTACCAATACACCCTTGGGAAGGTCGCGCACGGCAAAGGCAGCACGAGCCGGGAAAGCCTTGCAGCCCTCGAATTGTTGCGCATACACCTCGTTCATGGGTGCAAAATGAGCTATGTCGGCAAGAAGTACCGTGGTCTTTACAACATTCTCCATCGTATAACCTGCCTCGGCAAGTATCGCCTTGATGTTGGCAAACGATTGGGCCGTTTGTGCAGCAATACCCTCGGGTATCTCACCGGTTGCGGGAACAACGGGAATCTGGCCCGAAATAAAGAGCATGTTTCCTGTTTCGATAGCTTGGCTGTAAGGACCTATGGCCGCCGGAGCATTGGTTGTAGCAATCACTTTTTTCATAGTTGTCAATATTTAATGGTTAGTAACGTGTTTATCGGCAATAAGGGCCGGCAACGGCATGTCGGCAACAAGCACCTTGTCGGCTTGGCGATAATAGAGTGCATCCATCTCGTCAAAAAGGCTATGGTCTACCGCTTCATCTCCGATAGATGCCACAAAGCCCGAGCATCCATGCTCGTTGAGCCTGCGCAAGAGGCTCCCCACGGTAAGCTCGGCACTGTCGATAGTTGCAATATAAGCATAATCGTCGTTGGTAGGCGTAGGCAGCAGCAGGCCGACATCGACAAGTTCTTCTATGGCACGCGACACCAACTGTATGGGCAAATCGTACTGCTGCGAAAGGCTGAATTTGGTAAGCGGCGGAAACCCGTCACGCCGGCGGCTCTCTATGATAGTCATTATTATAAGCACCACATATTCATAGTAGCGACGCGAGATATTTTTTATCTCCTTCTCAAACTCAAAGTTAAATACATTCTGCGACGAGTAAGACAATACAACGCCGAAAAGGCATATCAGCCACGACAGTTGCACCCATAACATGAGCAAGGGCAAGAATGCAAAGCTACCGTATATGGCATTGTAACGCGACACCCATATCTGCCCGGCTATGTATAGCGCCTGAAAAAGGTTAAACGCCGTGCCGCATATCACCGCCGACACCGCCGCATGCTTAAACTGTACCTTTGTATTGGGCAGGAAAATATACAGCGCCATGAAAAAGAGCCACGAAAGCACATACGACAGCGCCTGCATGATGTGGTGCAACCACGGCGATACCAACGGCATCTCTTCGAGGATGGCCGTGACGAAAATAGACATACCGTTGGCGGCAACCAACAGCACGGGCAGCAGGATAAACATGGCCATATAGTCGGTCACCTGCCGCGAGAGCTTGCGGTTGGGCACATTCCACAAGTCGTTGAAAGTCTTCTCGATAGTACCCAGCAAACTTATCATCGTCCACAACAGCAGGATGATACCCACCCCCACAAAAACGCCGTCTTTCATGTGCGTCATGTAGGCCTCTACAAAAGTATAGGCATGCGACAGCGCCTCACGCTGTGCCGGGAAAGCATCGAAAAGCTGGCTGTAAATGATAGACTGGAAACCGAAACCCTTTCCTATGGCAAAGAGCAATGCCAAGGCCGGCACAATGGCCAGCAATGTTTGGTATGTAAGCGCCGCAGCCTTCTCCTGCAAGCGTTCGTCGAGGAAACAGCGCACCGAGAGGTTGAGCGTCTTTACGATGTGCACCCACACGCTGTCGCTTTTGCTTTTCCACACATCTTCGCTCACAAAGAGCCATGCACGATGCAAGGTATCAGACATTCTATTCCATAACGAAGGCATACGCCGCACTATATCTATTGCCGCAACGCGACAGTTTCTTCTATAAAAAACAGCAAGCCTATAAGCCGGGTTCTGTTCCGCGATATTTCACACGGTGTCTGCCATTTATCTTGGCTGTATGTCACCACACAGCTCTTTGCGGTTTACCCCTCGGCTCGGACGGGCAGCCCTCAAACGCCGATATACATAACCTTACAACCCATAAGACGTACGGCGGAACGTGTCACCACCCCCACCCGTGGGCTCTTACCCCACATTTTCACCCTTACCGCCCCTTTGCAGCGGCGGCGGTTATTTTCTGTTACGCTACTCTACCCTCACGGACAGCTTCTCGTTAAGAAGTATGGTGCCCTGTGTTGCCCGGACTTTCCTCACACGACCAGCGTGCGCGACAGACCGGCTTACTGTACTTGCAAAGGTAGCATAAGTATGAGATAACGCCAAATATCTCGGCCGCAAAAATAACAGGGGACGTGCAATGGGGTCGTCACCGATGGCCGGAATCCGCCTCGCGAGAAGGCCTTTTCTTGACAGTACGGGGCCTTGTAGGTGGGCAACTGCCGCGCTGCGTCATAAACAGGCCGCCGGCTGTATGGCCTCACCCAACACAGGCCGTTACTCAAACGAGATATGTTTGTAACACAGATGTAATGTATAATGTCTTAAAATTGTCATAAATTTGCATTACCTTCTAAAAGAGGTTTTTTATATCTATGAAACACGCACTAATACAGACTATATAAAATATTGTTTTATGAAAAAAATCGCCATCTTTCTCATCGGACTTGCAGCAGCATGGTTGCTCCCCGCAAAAGGCCAAATCGTCAGCGAGAACGATACCCTGCCGCAAGGCGTATACAGTGACGAACAAATAAGCGAAATATTACGCAACATGCCCAATATAGAAGTTGGCAAAGGTCTGACGTTCAAAACAAAAGACGACAAATACAAACTCACATTGAGGCTTCGCATGCAGAGCCTTGCCGGCATAACGCTCA
>UQMR01000013.1 GCA_900542255.1 uncultured Porphyromonadaceae bacterium | reverse complement strand
CACGCGCATCGAGCCCGGTTCGGTGGTGAAGACCCTCTCGCTGCTGATGGCGATGGAGCGTGGCCACATAGATACAAACAGGGAATTCAACTCGGCCGGTGCCGTCCCCGAGATAGCGGGATACAAGCATATCGAGCCGCATAAAAATCCGCTCTCGGCACGCGACGTGATAGTCTACTCCGACAATAGGGGTATATGCAAGATTATCTCCGATACCTATGCCGGACGGTATAACGACTTCTTCAAGGATATAAAGACGTCGGGCCTGATGCAGACCATGGATATACCCCTGCCCGGGATATTGCCGCCCTCGGTAGAGCCTATAAAGTTCGGGAAGCAGTGGACCTATTATGCCTTTGCCCAGGCGGCCTTCGGCTATTATAACGAATTGTCTCCCTTGACGACACTCTCGGTCTATAACGCGATAGCCAACGACGGAAAGCTGATGCGTCCGCAGTTGGTCGCCGCTTTGGAGCGGGATGGCGTTGCCGATACGGTATTTGCACCGGTATGCCTCAATGAACACTTTTGCTCGCCCCGCAATGCAGCCCTGTTGCGCGAGATGCTGCGGGGCGTCGTGCAGGAGGGTACGGCCCGAGGGATAAAGAACGGACGGGTAGATATAGCAGGTAAGACCGGTACGGTAGATGCGCAGCGCGAGTATCTTGCCAAAGATAAAAATGGCAGAATGCGTACCGTGACAGAGTATGTGAAAGAGAAACGCCGGCTCGCTTTTGCCGGATTCTTCCCGTATGACCATCCGCAATATTCGTGTATCGTGGTAGTAGATAAGCCCGACCTGCATAGTGCCGGGCGTGTATCGGGTGCGGTATTCAGGGCTATTGCCGAGGAGATGTACGACCGTAACATGCTGGGCGGATGTGCCGGGTATCAGAGCGACAAGGAGGAGAAGCAACCTCCGATTGCTATGGGAGACACGACGTTGAGCGGGAATGTGTATGCCTATCTGCGTCAGTATCCCCTTCCGGACACGACGGCGATGGCGAAGGAAAACGATACAACGGCAGTAGCGGAGGTGTGCGACGCCTCTCTTGTGCCGTCGGTTATAGGCTTATCGGCCAAAGACGCATTGTATAAGTTAGAGCGGCAAGGCTTTTTTGTGAGTATATCGGGTAAAGGGCGGGTCGTGAGCCAATCCCTGAAACCCGGCGAGAAATATACCCCGGGAGAGAATATTGCCCTCTTGTTGAATTGATTATATAACAGAATGAATACATTACAACTATTATCGGCCATAGAGCCTCTGTCGCAAAGGGGAGAGATGCCTGCCGATGTGACGGGAGTTGAAGCCGATTCGAGAAAAGTCGGTCGCGGTAGTTTGTTTGTCGCCGTACGCGGTTCGCAAGTCGACGGACATGAGTTTATAGCAACAGCCATAGAGAACGGGGCAACCCTTATTGTGTGTGAGACGTTGCCGGCCGAGTTATGCGATGGCGTGACTTATGTGCAGGTGGCCGACAGTGCTGCTGCATTGGGCTGTTTGGCATCGAGATGGTACGGCGACCCTTCGCGAAGTCTTACCTTGGTGGGCGTTACAGGTACCAACGGCAAGACAACGACAGCAACGCTGCTGTATGAGATGTTCAGGCTCTTCGGCGAAAAAGTAGGCTTGCTTTCTACGGTGTGCAATTATATCGACGGAGTCGGGGAGCCGGCTACGCATACGACTCCCGACCCGCTGACGCTTAACGGTTTGTTGCGCCGCATGGTAGATGCCGGTTGTACGTATGCCTTTATGGAGGTGAGTTCGCACTCGGCCCATCAGCGGCGTATCGCCGGATTGAAATTTGCCGGCGGTATCTTTACAAACCTCACGCGTGACCACATGGATTATCACAAGACGGTAGAGGCGTATCTGAAAGCGAAGAAGATGTTTTTCGATGCTCTGCCGGCCGACGCTTTCGCTCTGACGAACATAGACGATAAAGCGGGGGCAGTGATGTTGCAAAATACGCGGGCGCGGAAGTACACCTATTCGTTGCGTACGCTTGCCGACTTCAAGGCGCGTATTGTAGAGAGTCGCATCGATGGCACTACGGTTGCTTTTGACGGGCGCGATGTGGAGACCCGTTTCACAGGTCGTTTTAATGTATATAATATGCTTGCCGTCTATGCGGCGACATGCCTTTTGGGTCGAGACAAAGAGCAGGTACTTGTCAATATGAGCCTTCTGGTGCCTGTTGCCGGCCGGTTCCAGACGCTGCATTCGGTAAGAGGCTACTCGGCCATAATCGATTACGCCCATACCCCCGATGCACTTGCCAACGTGCTGACTACCATACACGACGTGCTGGCCGGGAAAGGACGCATCATCACCGTAGTGGGAGCCGGCGGAAACCGGGACAAAGGCAAGCGACCCATGATGGCCAAAGAGGCGGTGCGATGGAGCGACGAGCTGATACTGACCTCCGACAATCCCCGCTTTGAAGAGCCCGACGATATTATAAATGATATGATGGCGGGCCTTGGCAGTGATGATATGGCTCATACCCTTGCCATTGCCGACCGCAGGCAGGCCATACGGGCGGCCACACGTATGGCTCAGGCGGGCGACGTCATACTCATTGCCGGAAAAGGGCATGAAGATTATCAGGAAATAAAAGGTGTAAAACATCATTTTGACGACAAGGAGGAGGTAGAGAAAATCTTTGCCGATGAACAAAATAGTGCAACCCGAAAATAAATAGGTCATGTTATATCATTTTTTTGAATTGTTCGATTTTCAGTTGCCCGGCGGCCGGTTGTGGACTTATATCTCTTTCAGAGCCGGCGTGGCAATGATTTTGTCACTGTTTCTTTCTACCATCATAGGCAAGCGCATCATCGATTCTCTGCGCCGTCATCAAATCGGTGAGACGGTCCGCCATCTGGGATTGGAGGGAGAGGATGCCAAGAAAGGAACTCCCACGATGGGAGGAATTATTATTATCCTCTCTATCCTGGTGCCCTGTCTGCTGGTAGGCCGCCTCGACAGTGTATATATGATATTGATGCTGGTCACTACCGTATGGCTGGGAACCCTCGGTTTTGCCGACGATTATATCAAGGTCTTCAAGAAGAATAAAGAGGGAATGCACGGCAAGTTCAAGATAATCGGGCAGGTAGGGCTGGGCCTTATCGTGGGGCTGACGCTCTATTACAGTCCCGATGTCGTCATCCGTGAAAATGTCGAGGTGACTTCGCCGCAAGGTATGGAGATAGAGTATAAAAGCGAGAATATCAAGTCGACGCAAACGACTATACCTTTTGTCAAGAACAACAACTTCGACTATGCCGACTTGCTGCCTTTTATGGGCGAGCACAAGCAGACGGCTGCCTGGGTGCTGTTTGTCTTTGTAACCATCTTTATCGTCACGGCTGTTTCTAACAGTGCCAATCTTACCGACGGCTTAGATGGCCTTGCCACCGGCACTTCGGCCATTATAGGCGTAGCCTTGGGTATTCTGGCCTATTTCTCGGGACACATCGACTATGCCTCTTATTTTAATATCATGTATATCCCCGGAAGTGGTGAGCTGGTGATTTTCATGGCCGCTTTTATAGGCGCCACGATAGGATTCTTGTGGTATAATTCCAGCCCGGCACAGGTGTTTATGGGCGATACGGGCAGTCTTACACTGGGCGGTATCATAGCCGTGTATGCGTTGCTTATACACAAGGAGCTGCTTTTGCCCATATTGTGCGGCGTTTTCTTTGTGGAAGCCCTGTCGGTGTTGATGCAGACAAGTTATTTCAAGATAACCAAAAAACGCACCGGCGAAGGGCGGCGCATTTTCAAAATGACGCCTTTGCACCATCATTTCCAGAAGCCCGGCAATGCCGGCTTTAACGCCTTGATACAACGCCCGCTGGCGGTGGTGCCCGAGTCGAAGCTCGTGGTGCGGTTCTGGATAGTGGGTATCATACTTGCCGTTATTACGGTGGTGACATTAAAGATACGATAAAGGAGGTATCTCATGGAACAGAAAAAGATTGTAGTTTTGGGAGCCGGCGAAAGCGGTGCAGGAGCAGCCGTGCTGGCCAAGGTGAAAGGGTTCGACGTGTTTGTGTCGGATAGTTCGGGTATCAAGGATAAATACAAGCAGCTTCTCGACAGCTATGCTATCCGTTGGGAAGAGGGGCAGCATACCGAGGCCGAGATACTCTCGGCTCACGAGGTGATAAAAAGCCCGGGTATCCCCTGTGACGCGCCCTTGATACTGGCTTTGCGCGAGCGTAATATCCCTGTTATATCGGAGATAGAGTTTGCCGGGCGCTATACCAAGGCACGCATGATTTGCATAACCGGCAGCAACGGCAAGACAACGACTACCCTGCTCACGTATCATATACTGAAAAGCGCCGGTCTCAACGTTGGCCTGGCGGGCAACGTGGGGCAAAGCCTTGCCTTGCAGGTGGCTACGTGCAACTATGACTATTATGTCGTGGAGCTGAGCAGTTTCCAGCTGGATAACATGTATGACTTCAAGGCCGATATAGCCGTGTTGCTCAACATAACCCCCGACCACTTGGACCGTTACGACCATAAGATGGAGAATTATGTCGATGCCAAGTTCCGCATTACCCGCAACCAGACGGGCGACGATGCCTTTATCTATTGGAACGATGACCCCGTCATCAACCAAAAGCTGCAAACCTTGCACTTGCAGGCGCACCTGTATCCCTTCTCCGAGTTGTCTGAGCCGCATTCGGCGGCCTACACCAAGGACAACCAGGTCGTTATCAATACGCCCGGCGACACCTTCACGATGAGCGAAGATAGCCTTGCCCTTCCCGGCCGTCACAACCTGTACAACTCGCTGGCGGCGGGTATTTCGGCCAATTTGCTGCATATCAAGAAGGAGGATATACGGCGCGCATTGAGCGATTTTCAGGCCGTGGAACATCGTCTCGAACCGGTCGCCACGGTCAAAGGCGTACGATTTATCAATGACTCGAAGGCTACCAATGTCAACTCGTGCTGGTATGCCCTCGAATCGATGGAGCGTCCCGTGGTGCTTATTCTCGGAGGAAAAGACAAGGGAAACGATTATCGCGAGATAGAGCAGCTTGTGCGGGAGAAGGTGAAGGCGATAGTGTGCCTCGGAGTCGACAATAGGAAATTGCATGATTTCTTCGACGGGATGGTGCCTTATATAGCCGATGCACACTCGATGCAGGAGGCCGTAGAGCTGTCGTATGCCGCAGCGCAGCAGGGCGACGTGGTGCTGCTGTCGCCGTGTTGTGCCAGCTTCGATCTTTTCAAAAGTTATGAAGACCGGGGACGGCAATTCAAGGAGTGTGTCCGCCGGTTATAGTGAGAGCTTATAATGATATGTGACGATATGGATGCTGTAAAAGATTACGAGGTGGTAGAGAAGAGGAAGGTGAAATATACTTCTGACTGGACATTGTGGGCATGTTACATTATTTTGTGCGTGGTATCGGTCATAGAGGTGTTCAGTGCAAGTAGTCTGGACCTCAAAAACGGGAGCGTTTATTTGCCTATCGAGTCGCATGTAAAGTTCCTGCTGATGGGGCTGGTGGCAGTGCTGGTATTGGAACATATACATTATAAATATTTCAAGGGGCTCATGTTGCTGGCAGCTCCGCTGTCTATTTTGCTGGCCGTCGTGGTAGCCTTGTTTGGCGAGTCGGTGGGAGGAGCGTCGCGAGCCATAGAGATAGGCGGCCTGTCGTTGCAGGCTGCCGAGCCGTGTAAGTTTACGGTCGTTTTGTTATTGGCATATCTATTAGCCCGTTTTCAGAAGAGAGAGGGCGGGCTCTCGACCAAAGGTATCTTGCTCGGGTTCGGAGTGATGTTCTTGTATGTAGCGTTGCTCATAACGCAAGGCGGCTCGAACGCTTTTCTTATTATGCTCGTAAGCTGTCTCATGATGATAATTGCCGGTCTTCCCAAACGCCTCCTTGTCGTAGGGTGGACATGTGTGGCGCTTGCCGTAGGCTCGGTTTTGTGGTTGCATTTTTCGGGGAATGACGATGCCGCCGATGCTGCCGCTGCCGATGCGGTAGCGGTGCAGAGTGTCGATAAGAAAAAGGAAAATTCCAGCGGATTCCTGAAAAGGTTGCCTGTATGGAAATCGAGAATAGACGATTGGTTGGGCACGGGTGTGCCCGAGTATAAGAAGCCGACGGTATATGACCACGACGGCAATTCGCAACGTCACCATGCCTCGATGGCGATAGCCAACGGCAGGGGGATAGGCGTCGGTCCCGGCAACAGTCGCGAGTGCTCGCGGCTTCAACTCGCCTTTTCGGACTTTATATATGCCATTATCCTCGAAGAGCTGGGGCTGGCCGGCGGTATTATCGTGCTGTTGTGTTATATAGGTATTGTCATACGGGCCGGCATGATAGGCACGCAGTGCAAGAATGCCTATTCGACGCTGCTCATCATGGGTATGGCGCTGATGATTTCGATGCAGGCGCTATATCACATGGGTATCTCGGTGGGGTTGTTGCCGGTATCGGGGCAGCCGCTTCCTTTTATCAGCAAAGGAGGAACCTCTATTCTGATAATGAGTATGGCGATGGGTATTATGCTCAGTGTGAGCCGCTATGCAGTAGAACACACCTCGGAGGGATTGCGCGGTATAGACGCCGATGACGAGTTGCCGCATGATTTGCGTGCCGACAATCCTTCGGGAGTAATGTAAAATAAGATTATGGAAAAGAAAGAACTTAGAGTTATCATAAGCGGCGGCGGTACGGGCGGGCATATATTCCCCGCCGTTGCTATTGCCAATGAGATAGCGGAGCGCTTCCCCGATGCCCATATCCTTTTTGTGGGAGCACAGGGCCGTATGGAGATGGAGAAGGTTCCGGCCGCAGGGTATAAGATAATAGGCTTGCCGGTATCGGGCTTCGACCGCCACAACCTGTTGCGTAACGTCAAGGTGCTGTGGCGTCTATATAGGAGCCTGATGATGGCGCGCAAGATAGTGAAAGAGTTCCGTCCCGATATTGTTGTGGGGGTAGGGGGGTATGCCAGCGGTCCTACGTTGTGGGCTGCTACGGCGCAAGGTGTCCCCGCTCTCATACAGGAGCAGAATGGTTTTGCAGGTGTGACAAACAAGTTGCTCGCAAAGCGGGTAGAGGCAGTTTGTGTGGCCTACGAAGGGATGGAGCGTTTCTTCCCGGCCGATAAAATCGTCATGACGGGCAACCCTGTCAGACAAGATTTGTGCAGGAGTGAGGTGACTCGCGAAGAGGCTCTCCGATTCTTTGATTTGGACCCCGGTAAGAAGACCCTTTTGGTGATAGGGGGAAGCCTCGGGGCGCGTACCATCAATCGCAGTATTGCGGCCGGGATAGATGAGCTGGTCTCTCACGACATACAGCTTGTCTGGCAGACGGGTAAAGGGTATGATGCCGAGGCAAAATCGTTCCTCGCCGCAAGAACCGACGTGGCGGGCGTGCGCCAGATGCCCTTTATATCGCGTATGGATATGGCCTATAAAGCTGCCGACCTTGTCGTGTCGCGGGCCGGGGCAAGCTCCATATCCGAGTTGTGCCTGCTGGAAAAACCTGCGATTTTCGTGCCTTCGCCCAATGTGGCAGAAGACCACCAGACAAAGAATGCCCAGGCTCTCTCATCGCGGGGTGCGGCGTTGCTTGTCGCCGATGCCGATGCGCCGAAGATGCTGGTAAGGCAAGCGATAGATATGATAGCTTCTCCCGAAAAACTTGCCCGTATGGCACAGGCTGCCGGCAGCATGGCACAACGCGACTCGGCTGCCCGTATTGTGGATGTATTGTGCAAGATTCTCAACATATAGAACAGATGAAAAGACTCGACGATTACCAATCGGTTTTTTTTGTTGGTGCAGGGGGCATCGGTATGAGTGCGTTGGTGCGCTATTGCCTCTCGAAACACCTGTTTGTTGCCGGCTACGACCGTACACCGTCAGATTTGACACACCATTTGCAAAGCGAAGGGGCACATCTTTTCTTTGAGGATGAGCCCGATTGTATCCCCGAAGAGTGCCGTTGCCCGGACACGACACTGGTGGTGCGCACCCCGGCTGTGCCCGAGACCAACCGGGTGCTCGGCTACTTTGCCGACAATGGTTATGAAATCGTGAAACGGGCCTATCTGTTGGGGCTGATAACCCATTCGTTGCAGGCATTATGCTTCGCCGGTACGCACGGAAAAACTACAACGTCGAGCATGGCTGCGCATATCTTTGCCGTATCGGGAGTGGGATGCAATGCCTTTTTAGGCGGTATCTTGCGCAATTACGGGAGCAATCTGCTCCTCTCGCCGTACAGCCCCTATGCGGTAGTGGAGGCCGACGAATATGACCGTTCGTTCCATTGCCTGTCGCCCTATATTGCCGTGGTGACAGCTACCGACCCCGACCACCTCGACATCTACGGCACCGAGGAGGCCTATATAGAGAGTTTCTCGCACTTCACGTCGCTTATTCGTAGCGGAGGGGCGTTGGTCATGAAAGAGGGCATCAAGATGCAGCCTCGCCTGGCGCAGGGTGTGCGGATGTACACATATGCAAAGGAGTCGGGCGATTTCCATGCCGATAATATCCGGGCCGGGGAGGGTCGCATAGTTTTCGACTTCGTTGCACCCGGGGCTTGTGTGCGTGATGTGGAGCTGGGTGTCCCCACCGATGTAAACATAGAGAATGCCGTCGCGGCGATGGCCGTGGCGTGGCTCTGCGGTATTGAGGGTGATGCCATGCGAGAGGCGATGCAGACGTTTATGGGAGCGAAGCGGCGTTTTGAATATTGGGTGCGTGAGCCGCAATGTGTGATGATAGACGACTATGCCCACCATCCCGACGAGATACGGGCCACCATCCGCTCGGCCCGCCTGTTATATCCCGGACGCCGGTTGAGCGTGATTTTCCAGCCCCATCTCTACTCGCGTACGCGCGATTTTGCCGATGGCTTTGCCGATGCTCTCTCGCTTGCCGATGAGGTGATATTGCTCGATATTTATCCCGCCCGTGAGGAACCTATTCCCGGTGTGACGTCGCAAATAATATACGACAAAATTTTATCGCCTCATAAAGAACTTTGTACGCGCGAAAAGTTGGTGGAACGGATAAAAAAACATAACTTTGAAGTCTTATTGACAATGGGTGCGGGCGATATAGAACGCTTGTTGCCCGACATTCGCGATGTGTTGACGTCAAAATGAAATTGTTTCTGAAAATATCGGCAGTAGTGTTGCTCGTGGGGTATCTTGCGGTATCGCTTTATCTTTGGGGCGACAATGACCGCAACAGGCCGTGCGAGCTGTTCGAAATAACGGTTGCCGATAGTACGGAATGCAATTTGCTGACACGCGACGACCTGCGTGCCTATCTGGCCGAGGCCGGCTTGCTGCCCGAGGGAAAGCCTATGAGGCAGGTCGATACCGAGCAGATAGAGCGGTGTGTACGCGAGATAGACCTCCTGTGCCACGTGAAGTGTTATCACAAACGGCAGGGCGATGTGTATCTCTCGGTAGAGCAGCGCCGCCCGGTAGCCCGGGTAATCAGTGACGAGGGCGACAATTATTATCTCGATGCCGATGGCGGGCGAATCGCTGTCGATGCCATGTATCTCGACTATCTGCCGCTCGTTTTAGGTTGTGATGACGATACTTTGTCGGCGCGCGACCTCCTGCCCATGATAAGCTATATCTCGTCGCATCCCTTCTGGAATGCACAGGTAGAGCATATATATATTTCGCCCTCGCATGAGGTGTCGCTTATACCCCGCGTGGGAAATCACACCATCCTGTTGGGCTCTCCCCGGGATTATGAGGGTAAGCTGTCGCGGGTATTGGCTCTCTATGAGCAGGTGATGCCCCGCATCGGCTGGGCTGCCTATGATACGATTTCGGTGAAATTCGACGGGCAAGTAGTATGTACAAGAAAAAACAAAAAATATAAGCATAACTCGTGGTCAAAAATATAGCATCATGAAAGGATATACGATAGCAATTGAGTTGGGAAGTTCCAAGATAGTAGCCATTGCGGGCTCGCGCAACGGTGAAGGGAAACTTACCGTGGAAGCGATAGAGGAAGAAAATGTCACAAACATTATAAAACGTGGCTGCGTACAGAATATCGAAGATGTATATTCGTATGTAAAAAGGTTGAAAACAAAGCTCGAAAACCGGTTGGCGCCGGCCAAAATCATAAGGACCTATGTGGGAATCGGCGGTGTGTCGGCTTTTGCCGAAGATAAAACGACATCCAAGACTTTCCATGAGGATAGCATTATCAATGAAACCCATATACTGAAATTGAAGGAAGAGTGCCGTTCGCTTATCTCTTCGGCAACCGATGTGCTGGCCATTGTGCCTGTTAAGTATATCGTAGACGGGCGTGCTGTTGAAAACCCTATCGGTACGACGGGTACCAGCATAGAGGCGCATTACAAGGTGGTTACGGCCAAACCGGTATTGAGGCGGAACATCGTGCGCAGTATCGCAGAGCGGCTGAAACTGAATATCGTAGATTATATCCCCTCGGCGTTGGCCACTGCCGATGTGGTGCTTACGAGCGAAGAGCGTACGCTGGGCTGTCTTCTTGTCGACTTCGGAGCGGAGACGACGACGGTCTCTATCTATAAAAACAATGCACTTGTATGGCTCGAAACGCTCCCGATGGGCGGCAGAAATATCACACGTGACATTGCGAGCCTGAATCTGATAGATAGCGAGGCCGAGCATTTGAAAATAGCCTCGGGTATGGCAAAAGGTTTCAAGAGCGAAAATAATGTCCGCCTCAAATTTGAGGGCGACGGTATGGTAGAGATAGACCTTGCCAAACTCTCGTCGGTAGTAGAAGCCCGTTCGGAGGAGATTATGGCAAATATCGAGGAGCAGATAAAGCGTGCCGGCCTTTCGCGTAAAGACCTCTCGGCAGGAGCCGTTGTCGTGGGCGGTGCTGCCAAGATGCGTGGCTGGATGGAGCTTCTGGAAGAGCGTATTGGTATGAAAGCTCGATTTGCCACATTGAGCAAAGAGATACAAGTCGCAAATAAGGAATATGCCCGGGTCAATGACTACTTGCAGGCCGTCGGGTTGTTGTATGCTGTAAATGGTATCTGTACCGAAACTCCGCCCCCGGTATTCCCCGAAGATGAAGACCCCGTAGAAGAGCAGAATATTCCGGTAGAAGAGCCCGGTGAAGAGTCGGCTCAGAAGGATGGCTGGTTGAAAAGGGTGCGTAAAAGATTCACCAAGTTTATCAACGAGGGTGAGACCGAGGAAGAAAAAAATGAAGATTAGAAAATACCGGAAAAAGATAAAGCTATGATAATCGACAATAATGATGTAAAGAACTTGGCTCCTTTTGCCAGTATAATAGAAGGTACACCGAAGCCCGAGAATGCGGAAAATGGCGACCACACCGAAATGATGATTATAGGTGTAGGTGGCGGCGGCGGTAATGCCGTGAAATATATGTATAACATGGGCAGCATAGATTGCGTACGATATGTCGTGTGCAATACCGATGCCCAGGCGCTCGAAAAATCGGGCGTGCCCATCAAGTTGTTGCTGGGTCCCACTGTCACGAAGGGAGGGGGAGCCGGAAATGTTCCCGAGGTGGCCAGGGCGGCCGCCGAGGAGAGTATCGAAGATATAAAGGCGCTCTTGTCGGCAGCTCCCCAACCCAATATGGTCTTTATAACGGCCGGTATGGGAGGCGGTACGGGTACGGGTGCAACACCTGTCATTGCCCGTGTGGCCAAAGAGATGGGTATCCTTACGGTAGGTATCGTTACCGTACCCTTCCTCTTCGAAGGCTTGCCCAAGATAAAGAAAGCCTTGTCGTATATCGAAGAGATGCGCAAGCATGTCGATGCGCTTCTGGTCATCAACAACGAGCGCTTGCGCGAGATATATCCCACCCTTACCTTTATGAATGCCTTCTCTAAGGCCGACAATGTGTTGGCGACAGCAGCCGGCAGCATCATTGAGATTATCGTCAAGGAGGGGTATACCAACTGCGACTTCAAGGATGTGCGCACCACGCTTCTCAATGGCGGTACGGCCATTATCAGTACCGGCTATGGCGAGGGCCCGACGCGCGTTACCAGCGCTATCGACGACGCCATCCGTTCGCCGTTGTTGCGTAATGCCGACATATACACGTCGAGGAGACTCTTGGTGGTGCTATACCTCTCGCCCAATGACGAAGAGCAGATGACGCTTGCAGAGAGCGACGAGTTGAAGGCGTTTACCTCTAAATTCGTCAATGCCCCCGATGTGATTACGGGTATCTACCTCGAAGAGGGCCTGGGCAAGAAGATGAAGATATCAATTCTGGCATCGGGCTTCGACGCTACCGATGTCCTCGATGTGAAGAACCCTGCGAAGAAAGCCGCCGATGGCGAAGGCGCCAATAAGCCTGCCGAGGTGGACGGCTCGGATATAGAGGCTGTATATGGCTCTGATGCAGTGCGCGATATGGAGCGCAAACGCCTGCAAATCGTTTTGCTGACACGCGAGCAGATGGATAATGACGCACAGCTCGAGATGTTTGACAAAGAGCCTACCTATAACCGCTCTACCGATTTCAAGCAACGTTTTGCCAAAGCCGGTGAAAAACCCGTTGCCGGACAACAACAGGGCAACCTCAAAAACGATACTATAAATTTTGGTGAATAAAGATTGTTAATTTCACAGTTATGAGTTTGTTCGATACTATCAGCAATGACATAAAAAGTGCCATGCTGGCCAAAGACAAAGTAAGGCTCGAAGCCTTACGCGGGATAAAAAAAGAGTTTATCGAAGCTAAAACCGCGAAGGGCTCCGATGGGGAATTGCACGACGACGCGGCTTTGAAAATTCTTGCCAAAATGGTGAAGCAGCGCAAGGAGAGTGCCGAGATTTATGCCGGACAAAATCGCGAGGACCTTGCCCAAAACGAGCTTGCCGAGGCTGCTATCATAGAGGAGTACTTGCCCAAACAACTCTCTGATGCCGAACTCGAAGCCGAGTTGCGCCAAATTATTGCCGAGGTAGGTGCCTCATCGCCCCAAGAGATGGGCAAGGTAATGGGTGTTGCCTCGAAACGCCTTGCCGGACGTGCCGAGGGCCGTGCCATCTCGGCCAAAGTAAAGGAACTGCTTGCTTAATCGTATATAGGAGAAAAGAAAATGCTTACACTTGCTACAATAAAAAACAATCCCGAGGAGGTGATAGCCCGTTTGGCCGTAAAGCACTTCGACGGGCGTGAGAAGATAGAACGTATCATTACTCTCGATAAGACGCGCAGAGCCTCGCAGGTAGAGCTCGATGCCCGTCTCTCGGATTTGAAGAAATTGTCGGCCGAGGTAGGCCGCCTCATGAAAGAGGGAAAGAAAGAGGAGGCCGAGGGCATAAAGAGCCGCGTTGCCGAGCTGAAAGCCGGCAATATAGCCATAGAGGAGGCCATGACATCGGCCGAAAAGGAGATTACGGAGATTCTGCTTACCATACCCAACCTCCCGTGCGCCGCCGTGCCCGAGGGGACGACGGCCGCCGACAATATTGTAGAGAAAACCGGCGGCGTGATACCCGAGCTTCCGGACGATGCACTGCCGCACTGGGAGTTGGCCAAGAAATATGACCTGATAGATTTTGAGCTGGGCGTGAAGATTACGGGAGCCGGATTCCCGGTGTACAAGGGCAAAGGCGCCCGTTTGCAGCGTGCTCTTATCTCGTTCTTCTTAGACCGCGCACGCGAGGCCGGTTACCTCGAAATACAGCCGCCCTACGTTGTCAATGAGGCATCGGGTATAGGCACAGGACAGTTGCCCGATAAAGAGGGGCAGATGTATTGCTGTACGGCAGATAACCTTTATCTGATACCTACTGCCGAAGTGCCGGTGACGAACCTTTATCGCGATGTGATTTTTGAAGAGAGTGAGCTGCCTGTTAAAAATACGGCATACTCGGCATGCTTCCGTCGCGAAGCGGGCTCTTATGGCAAGGATGTGCGTGGATTGAACCGCCTGCACCAGTTTGACAAAGTGGAGATTGTACAAATACAGCATCCCGACCATTCGTATGAGGCTCTGGAAGAGATGAAAGCCCATGTGCAGAGTCTTGTAGAGGCTCTCGAACTGCCATGGCATATATTGCGCCTCTGTGGCGGCGACATGAGCTTCACCTCGGCGATAACGTTCGACTTTGAGGTCTTCTCGGCTGCACAGAAACGTTGGCTCGAAGTAAGCTCGGTGTCGAACTTCGAGAGCTATCAAGCCAACCGTTTGCACTGTCGCTATCGTGGAGCCGACAAAAAGATGCACCTTTGTCATACACTCAACGGTAGTGCGCTTGCCTTGCCTCGCATCGTAGCGGCGTTGCTCGAAAATAATCAGACACCGCAAGGTATACGCATTCCTAAGGCTCTCGTGCCCTATACAGGCTTCGATATGATAGACTGATGCCTCTTATAGAGGCGTGCTCCATATAGGAGCAGCTGTCGCGATATGGATAGTGTCGGCGGAAAAGTGATACGCTTTCCGCCGACACTCTTTATCCTCCCAGTCGCATGCTTTTTTGTGAGGGGAGGGGTAAGCGCCGTTATTGAGCGTTCTCAGTTCAGCAGAGGGTGTTTGTGTTGTATTTATTGGAATAGGGGGCTAACTTGTCCCCGTAAAAAGATGCAGTATCGCCGGTAAGTAAAAGGTGCAGTTGCTCCCGAGGATATAGATATTGTGTGAAAAGTGTTATAGCTATTGTGTTAAAACGGTTAAATATAGATGGCATTGTCTATTTTGACTTGCGATTATTTCCGTATGTTCAAAAAAAAGACTTTATTTGCAATGAAATTATCCTTACACCTATTTATATTAATAACTATAAAATCGAAGGCCTATTGAGCAAAATTACTCTTATTAAACGCAAAACAGTAGAGTAAATGAACAACTTATCAGCTTATACCGACGATGAATTGGTTTGCCGGTATGCAGATGGAAATAATGAGGCCTTTGATGTGTTGCTGAAACGGCACGAATCGAAAATCTATTCCTATATATATTATATCATTAAAGACCGCGACAAGGCCGACGATATTTTTCAGGAGACTTTCGTGAAGGCTATCATGACGATACGTCAAGGCAGATATACCGGCAATGGCAAGTTCTCTTCGTGGATATCGCGTATTGCACACAATCTTATTATAGACAGCTACCGTCAGGAGAAGATAGAGAACAACATCAGCAATGAAGATGAAACGCTTGATATCTTCAACCGCAAGGAGCTGAGCGAAGGTAATATAGAGGACCATATCATACAATCGCAAATCAATAGCGACATTCGCAGGCTGGTAGAGGCTTTGCCCGACAATCAGCGCGAAGTTGTCAAGTTGAGATATTACAAAAATCTCAGCTTCAAAGAGATAGCCGATGTTACGAATGTCAGCATCAATACGGCCCTGGGACGTATGCGGTATGCCATTCTCAATATTCGCCGTATGGCAGAGCAGTATAATATTGTGCTTACACTCTGACGGGCGCAAAAAAATCGTGGTAGTGTATAATAAAAAATCGGGCCGATGCGTTATATATATGTAATTGATAACGCAACACGCCTATGAAGAAAAACTCTACCCCGGTATCGACTGTAAAAGAGAGGAACAAAACGCAGGATGAAACTCTGCGTCCCCGTCGCTCTACGATAGAAGCTATCAGGCAGTTTGCACGGGCTTATACGTATGAACCGCAGTTGCGCGGCGAGCTTAGCAACTTAGTGGCTAATTGATTTGCAATATTTTCCCTCTACACTCATTCGGGAGGCTGTGCCGAAAGATATTCGGTTACAGCCTCCTGTCGTTTGTAGCGGCAAGGAGGTGGGGCATGGAGTTTCGCTCCGCGGGTTTAATGGGCCAAAGAGTCTGGCATACTTACGGCGCAATGATATAAAAAGGGTGTACCGAGTCTTCGATACACCCTTTGTTGGTAATGATAATTGTTGGATGTTTGTAGTATCAGAATTTATAGCTTATTCCAAAGCCCAGGATGGTGCAGCCCGTGCCGTTTGGTGTAAGGCATCCGCCAATCATGCCCAGCTCGGCATTCGCTGCAAGATGCTCTGTAAAGTAATAGCGGGCACCTACCAAGACCGACATGGCAAAGCATACACCGGTTTTCTTGTCTTGCGAGCCGTCGCTCCATACGACGTGGTCGAGGTCGTTGTATGACCAGCGACGGAAATCGCTCGTCATGTTGCTCTCCGATTCGAAGCCGCTTACTCCATAGTAACGGAAGGATCTGAAATTGAGCCCGAGGCCAAGCCCTACGCTGCCGTAGGTGTCTAACCGGTCGATAAACTGGAAGTGGAAAGAGCCTGTCGCCAAAAATGCGAGGTTGTCTTGTGTCACGTCGCACCAGGCCGAGCCTATACCTTCGCGAGTACCGTAGTTTTTGATTTCCCATATTTCGCGGTTTGAGTTGAGGCTTGGACCGTAGATGGGATATCTGTAATTGTAGGTGCCATATTTGAAGTCGGTGTATTTTCCGAATGCCGAGTTGGCAATCGAGAAGCCTATGCCGAGAGAGGCACGCTTGCCTATCCACCCGTCGGCGACGCACCATTCCATACCGAGTTGCTGGCCGAATGTGGTGGAGCCGTCTAATGAGCCTACCCCTAAACCTACGCTGGCAACTATGTCGCCTTTGGCAAAAGCCGGACGCTCGCTTAACTGCGGCAGCCCTGCTTGTACACCGCTTATGCTTATGCACGCAGCGGCAAGAATAATCATATACTTTTTCATTGTGATTTAAGTATTTTTTATATTACAAAAATATATTACGGCAATAGAAGTTATGGATAGTTACATATTAAATAATGCAAATTTTCAAAGAGTAAGGTTTGTAAATTGTTGATATTATGCAGGTTATTTTTATAATTTGTCGTATAAATATTGTTGTGCTCTATTTTCCCTTTTTGCCGATGCCGAAAATTCGTTTTTCTTTTGATTTCGGCGATACGACATGTCTCGATGCAAAAGTGTGAGTAATGAATAAAATAGTATTTGCGCCACGTCCCATGGCGTGGTATTTTTGCGCTCATTGCTGCTCGTTCCCATATCATGAAAGAAATTTCATCACATCTCTTCTTCGGGTCTTTGTCGGTGGGCAGGGCCGGTATTTACGGGGGGTGCCATTCATCTCTCTCGCAGGGCTGTGGTAAAATTATCCGATTGGGCACACGCTCATACAATATTGTGAAGAGTAGAACGTATATATGTAAAATAAGTAACCTTAATATTAAATCAAAGATTATGAAACACTTTTCTTCTATTGCCGCTCTACTGTGCGGCGCATTGCTGTTAGCCTCCCCTGTAAAGTCGCAAGAGGCATATACAATTCTTCTTTCGGGAGCATCCTTTGCCGAGCCCTCCAACACATGGTTCGAGATGGGGTGCCGGGCATTGGGAGCCAAAGCCATCAATCGAGCCATCGGCGGCGAATCGATAGCCAATACCGCCAACCGCATGGCCGACGGTACGCTCTACACACCCGAAGAGTTTGAGCAGATAGATGCTTTTGTCATCATGCAGGTGCATGAGAAAGATGTATTCTATTCAGACAGTCTCAAAGAGAACTATACCGACTATCGCCTGCCCTTCGACAACTCTGACTATGCGGCCTGCTACGACTATGTGATAAAGCGTTATATTACGGAGTGCTATAATCTTCGCTTCAATCCCGAGTCGCGTTACTACGGTTCGCCTTACGGGAAGCCGGCCGTCATCGTATTGTGTACGCACTGGAACGATGGCCGTCCGCTTTTCAATACTACGGTGCGCAAGCTGGCCGAGAAATGGGGATTGCCCGTTGTGGAGTTCGACAAGTTGATAGGTTTCTCTCAAAATCAGAAACACCCCGTTACCGGCGGGCAGCCCAGCCGCATCTTTACCGCCGACTCGCAAGTCGTGCATGGCAAGACCTTCGGATGGCATCCGCAACGCGGGGAGACATCGTATATCCAGCAGCGTATGGCGGCGATATTCTCCGCTACGATGAGGCAAATATTGCTTCCCAAGGAATTTATCACCCAGCAATAATACCTCGCTATTATGAAAAAGTCGCTACTCTCGCTCCTTGCGATTTTTTGCGCCCTCTCGGCAATGGCAGCCCTGCGTATGCCCGCTTATTATGGCAATCACATGGTGATGCAGCGCGATGTGCCTGTGGTGCTTCGCGGCGTGGCCGACCCCGGTAAACGTGTGACGGCGGTCATAGGCGGCCGCAAAGCAACCGCCAAAGCCGGGAAGGATGGACGTTGGCAGATGTCGCTTCCTGCTTTTGCTGCCGGAGGGCCTTATACACTGCAAGTGACGGCCGGTAAAGAGAAGCTCTGCTTCGAGGATATCCTTTTCGGCGAGGTGTGGATATGCAGCGGACAGTCGAACATGGAGTTTCGTGTGCGTTCTGCCGCCGATGCCGGGAAAGAGATTGCTTGTGCCGATTATCCCCTTATACGCTCCTTCAACGTGGCACAGGCCATGAACAACAAACCGCAAGAGGACCTTGTCGGTGCGTGGCAGGTATGCTCGCCTGCAACGGTTGCCGATTTTTCGGCCGTGGGTTATTTCTTTGCCCGCGACCTCTATCATCGTCTCGATGTCCCTATCGGGTTTATCAATACCTCGTGGGGCGGTACCGATATAGAGTCGTGGATGAGTATGGAGGCGCTCGATAGTTTTCCCCAATATGCCAAGCAGTTGCAGCGTATGCGCACTCCCGATTTTGAGACCTACATAGCCCATACCATAGCAAAACGCCAGGAGTTCCAGAGGGCCCTTGCCGAAGAGCCCGGCGAGCCGCAACGTTGGTATGACCCTGCCACCGACCGTTCCGGCTGGGGTACGTACCATGTGCCCGGTTTCTGGAACGATGGGCAGCTCTCGGAGATAGACGGAGTGGTGTGGTTCTCCTACCGTTTTACCCTCCCCGAGGAGTGCCGGGGCAAGGCGGCCATCCTCAACCTTGCTTGCATCGACGATAATGACAAAACATGGATAAACGGCAAGCTCGTAGGTGAAACGGCGGGCTATGACGTAAAGCGCGTATATCCGGTTCCCGAAGGTCTGCTCGAAGCCGAGAATGAAATTGTGGTGAAGATAACAGATATGCAGGCCGGGGGTGGCATATACGGTACCGATGCAGCTGTATACCTTGCCGTGGATAACAAACAGATACCCCTTGCCGGAGAGTGGAGATATAAGATAGCCATCTCGAACGAGGCGTATGGATATGTCGATTACGGTCCCAATACTTTCCCCTCGCAACTCTTCAATGCGATGCTGCATCCTCTTATTGGGTTTCCCATGAAGGGCGTTATATGGTATCAGGGCGAAAACAATGCCTCACGGGCATTGGAATATTATGACCTTTTCCCCGCTCTTATCAATGACTGGCGCTCTCGCTGGGATAGCGATTTCCCCTTCTATTGGGTGCAGTTGGCCAACTATATGCAGCCCGACACACTCCCGTCGGAGAGCGCTTGGGCAGAGTTGCGCAATGCTCAGGCGGCCACCCTTGCATTGCCTCATACCGGGCAAGCCGTCATCATAGATATAGGCGAGGCCAACGATATACACCCCCGTAACAAGCAGGATGTAGGACGCCGGTTGGCTCGTTGGGCCCTGCGCAACGATTACGGATTTGATACGTTGCAAGCCTCTGGTCCTGTGTGCATTGCCGTAGAGCGGCAGGGTGGCGACCTCGTGCTTACTTTCGATGAGGTAGCCGGCGGGCTTACGGTGCGCGATAAGTATGGTTACCTATGCGCCTTTGCCGTAGCCGGGAGCGACGATGTATATCGCTGGGTGCAAGCACGCATCGACGGTGAGAACCGTGTCGTCCTGTCGTGCGGCGGGATAGACAATCCTCGCAAGGTGCGTTACGCATGGGGCGATAACCCCGATGATGCCAATCTCTATAACAGTGCCGGGTTGCCGGCTTCGCCGTTCGAGATTGCACTTCCGTAATCTGTGATAACCGAAACAGGGATTTTTTTCTTTTGTATAACCCGCCGGAGAATTGCTCTCCGGCGGGTTTTTTGTAGAGGAGAAAACATCCTTTCATATCGATGCGGAAGGGGGTAGAGCCGTCGCAGGGCATTCTCCATTTGTACAATGTCTCTATGGTTTGATAAAATCCGTTTATCGTCAGAAATTTGCGTTTTGTCTTGCCTTGTGACAAAAAAATAATGATGCGATAAAATTTTTGTCAAATCATTTGTCTGTATCAAAAATAAACCTACATTTGCATTTGTGTCTTAGATTGTAATAACATCACATTGCCAATAGATTTATAGTAATACAAATCGTGAGATACACAAAGTTATTAACCCTATAAAAACAAACGATTATGATGAAAAATTTACTTTTTGGTATTGCAGCCGTTGCTATGGTAACGAATGCGATGGCAGTTGTGCCTGTGCAGAAAGGTGAATTGAAGGCTGACGAGGCTGTGAAACAAGTAATGTTGAAACGTGCCGATGGCCGTATGCAAGCAGTTGCTCCTTCACAAATGAGCCTGCGTACACCGCAAAAAGCTCCTGCGGCTGCTGCATCGGTGGTTTACAGTAGTGATTTTGAGAATGAGCAAGAATGGACAATCGTAGATAACTCTACTACCGCATCTTTCCCTATGCAAATAGGCGGTTTGCAGGGTATAGATCCTGTTTCGGGTGATTTGTATCTTATATCGGGATATGATAGTAGAGCTGCACGTAATGCATGGGCTTTCAGCGAAGGCGTTGAGTTGACAGCCGGTCAAACTTATAGTGTGGGTGTCTATGCGTATGCCTCAGGTTATCAAAACACATTGGATGAGTGGAGAGTAACTGTGGGAACTGCTGCCAATGAGGCTTCGCAAACAACAACGGTGATAGACCGTTCGGGTGACAATGCCGTAAGCTATACAGAGTGGACTCTCTGTACCGCAGAGTTTACTCCTTCTGCATCGGGAACTTACTACTTCGGCATCAACCACTGTACAAAGACTTTTGATGTGAATGCCGTAGCTTTCGACCTTTTCCAAGTAGACGATGAAAAAATTGCCGTATATCCCAGTGGTACCATGTATTCCGAGGGCGGCTTGTGGTCGGTATGGAACTTGTTTGCCATAGATGAGCAAGGAACTGCTCCTACTCCCATGTTGTATAGTGCATCTTCTGTTCCTATGACATATAATTATGTAGGGAAAGATGTTGAGACAGTAGAGTGGATGTTTGGCGAAGGTGCTTCGGTAAGCTCTTCTACCGAGGATTCACCTGTTATTACATACAATTTTGCAGAAGACAGCATCAATACCGATGTATATCTGTTCTTGCGTAACTCAGATGGTGAAGTCGCTCTGGAAAGAAATTATGATGTGAAGAATCTGTATAGTTCACAAGTAGCTGCCGACTATGTATGCAATTTCCAACCTGAGGATATGCCTGCGTACTATACCAATACATCGAGCAATCAATACTCGTTCCTTTTCGGTATGTCTGCTATCAATCAGGAATTTGCCGAATATTTCGAGTTGCCCGAGACTTTCAATAGTACCGTCTCCGGTATAATGATGGTGGCTGCCGGTTATAATGCCACCACCACAGATCTGAGTGACGAAGTGGTTGTAAACATTTGCGCCCCCGATGCAGAGGGTCTTCCCGGTGAGGTGTTGGGCGGTCAAACCATAACAATAGGTGATCTGTTTACGGGTAATACTTCGCTGATGATAACATTCGATACTCCTGTGAACGTTGAAGGCAGCTTCTTCGTAACATTGAGAATGCCCGATGCTACGCCGTCTTCAAGCTATTATTTGGCTCTTTACAATGCTACCGAACGTGGAAATAACTGCAATACGATGTATTTCAACATAGAGGATGCTTCGCTGGGTATTCCTACCGGATGGTATGCAGCTCCTGAAATCTTCGAAGGTCTCTATACATCGGCTCTTGTCAGCCCGCTGTTGCAATGCGAAACCACTGGTGTAGCTGCAAACAAATTGGACAACAGCAGCATCGTTTATACCAATGGTAAAGAACTCAATATCGTGAATGCCGCTGCCGGTAGCCGTGTAACCGTAACCGATATTGCAGGTCGCACGGTACTCGCCACATCGGTAGGCAACAGTGTACGTACGACTATCAATACAAACCTCAACCGCGGTATATACCTTGTTACGGTTGATGGCAAGACCACAAAAGTTGCTATCAGATAACAACATCTTCCATAAACGGAAACGAATTTATTGAAAGGAGGCATGCTCCCATGAGGAGCATGCCTCCTTCCTTTTATCGGTTTTATGCCGGGGTGCTATCTAATAAAGGTGGGCCGGACGGCCGTCGATGATGATGTTACGGATGGTATAAAGGCGGATGGCGGGGAGAGGGACCCGCTGCCTTCCATCGGAGTTGTGCCGGCCCTCTTTTGTCTCCTGTCCATTGCCGGTGTCGGCTGTAAAATTAACAACCCGGTTTTACCATTTGGTAAAACCGGGTTGTTAATTCGTTCTATCGTGATGCGCGGCTGCTCCTGTGATGCGGGCAGGATAAGACAACAGAGGATGTCTTATTTTGTTGCATTACGGGACGCTCCTCTTTGCTGGCGTTGCGCCCGTTCGTCGAGGCTTTTGTTATATTCGTGTATCTGCCCCGGTTTTAGTCTCTTCGCTACCGCAGGCGGCAGTTCCAATCGTTCGGGAATGGTATCGGCCTGGTCGATGAGCCGGGTTTTATCGAGAGTTTTTATCAGGACAATATCGTCGTAGAGAGAAAAGTCGGTAGTGAAAGTGCGCATGTGCATCGTGTCGCCGTGTACGGTAAATTGCTGGAAGTAACGGTCGCCTGTACCATAGCGGTCGGTGCGGCGATTGATATAGAGCGGATATTGTTTGGGGGAGCAGTGGCTGATGGTATATATGGGCGTCTGTTTATGATTGTCAAGGTCGCGAGTAGTGCGTCGGGCGTAACCGTGTTCGTGTCCGGCAAGGACGAAGTCGACCTTGTGCCTCTTGAACAAGGGGTCGAAGAGAAACTTTATGTCGAGGTTGTTATAGGGGCTGCGTATAGAGTGTGGCGAGTGATGCAGTACGGCGATTTTCCAGCGAGCCGAAGAGTTGCGTAAGGCTTTATCGAGCCAACGGCTCTGTTTGAAGAGAGTTGCGATTCCCGCATTGCTGTCGAGCAGGAAGATTTGCATGTCGTCGCAAGTAAATGTGGCACAGGCTCCGTCGTCGGGGTATGTGGCCGCGAAATAGGGAAAGTGGAGCGCGAAGCGGGGCTCTATCGAGCCATTGATACCTTTGAGGTACTCGTGGTTGCCGGTGACGGCTATAACGGGATATTGTGTGGCTATGGGAGCGATGCCGCGAAAGGCCTCCTCCCAACATGTTTCCAAAGGACGGTGTATGAAATCGCCTCCGAGAATATAAAAGTCGGTTGCGGGGTAATGTCGCACAATGTCGGCTACAATATTGTTGGTGATGCCGTTGATGGTATCTTGTATGTCTCCGAGATATATAAATTGGGCGGTATTGTCGCGGGCCGTATCGTGTATGGTGAAGCGCATCCATTGCGAAGAGTCGGCTTTCAGGCAGATGCGGTAGTTGTAGATGCCCGGTTGCGGGGTGTGGAGGCTGGCGTGATAGAAAGCCGATGCCCCGCCCTGTGAGCGGTATATGTGTGGGGCTGCTGCAACGGAGAGGGTGTCGCCGCTCTCTTGCAGTGTGTAGAGCAGTGTGGCTGTGCCGGCAAGGGTGTCGCACTGCCATGTGACACTGCGGAAGTCGTCCCCTTCGGGACTGAATGTGAGGAGTATGTTGTAGGGTTCGGGGTGTGACCGATAGGGTGGCTCTGCGGGATTGCCGAACCAAATGTTCCAGCGGGCGATTATGACATAGGCAATGGCTACGGTGAGTATGACAGAGAGCGATAGGATGATGATTTTCTTCATGACCGGATGCTTGAAAGATTGAACGTTTGTTGCCGTAGACAGCTCTCGGCAAAACGTGGTGCAAAAATAGAAATTTTATGTGATAAAGGGGCGGTTGTCAGAGTACCGGGCTTATGAGGCGCACGACCGACTCGCACATCTTTTGTGTCCATGGGCGTTCTTGCCATTCGATGGCACTCACTTCACGGCATTCGGTTGCGTCGTTGCAGAAGTCGCGTTTGACGCTGAGGGCGAGCTCTGTGTTATAGATGAGTGCGTTTGTCTCGAAGTTATGCTCGAAGCTGCGGAAGTCGAAGTTGGCAGAGCCGATAGAGACTAATTCGTCGTCGGCAACGATTGTCTTGGCATGTATGACGCCAGGCATGTATAGGTATATCTTTACGCCGGCTTGCAACATCTGTGCGATGTAGGAGAATGAGCCCCAACGGAGGATGATGGAGTCGGGCCGGTTGGGAAGCATGATACGTACATCGATGCCCGAAAGCGCCGCTACCGAGAGTGCGTTGATGAGCGTGTCGGTAGGCAGGAAATAGGGCGTCTGTATATAGACGTAGCGGTGAGCCATCGATACGATTTTCTGGCACATGAGTGCAATGTTTTCCCATTCGCCTATCGGGCCCGATGTGATGATTTGTATCCCCTTGTCGCCGATGGGTTCTATGGGCGGGAAATAGAATCCGTCAGAGAGGAGAGTCTTGCATTCGTAGCTCCAATCGATTGCAAACGAGATTTGCAGGCCGTGCACGGCAGGACCCTCTATGCGCAGGTGTGTGTCGCGCCAGCTATGGTCGTCGTCGCCGTCGACATAGCGGTCGGCAATGTTCATGCCTCCTATGTAGCCTATTTTGCCGTCGATGACAACAATCTTGCGGTGGTTGCGGTAGTTGATGCGTAATGAGGGGTTGGGAAACGCTACGCGCATAAAGGGGTGGACGTCGATACCGTTTTTTTGCATGTTGCGGAAGAAACGGCGGTTTACCGTCCAGCTTCCCATATCGTCGAACAACACCCTCACCTCTACGCCTCGCTGTACGGCGGCGACAAGTTCGTCGCGGATTTGGCAGCCGAGGCGGTCGTCGCGGAAAATAAAATATTGCATGTGGATGAAGTGCTTGGCATTGCGAAGGTCGTCGATGAGGTCGGCAAACTTTTCCCTCCCCTTTGTGTACATGCGCACATCGTTGCCGGGATAGTAGTAGGCGTTGCCGAGTTTTTGGCACATGGTAAGCAGCCTGCGACTGTTTTCGCTGATGGGGAGCTTCTCCAAATCGACTTTCGGCGGCTTGTTGCTGGCTTGCAGCAGAAGTCGGTTCTGCTTGGAGAGCATGCGTTCGTTGCGGAGGCTTTGCCCGAAAAAGAGGTAGAGAACCAGACCTACGATGGGCAGGAACATGAGCGCAAGAATCCATGCAAGACTCTTGGAGGGGTTGCGATTCTCCGTAATGACAACAAAGATACTACTCGCTACAAGGAGCAGGTATAGGATATATAGTGTGTTGTATAACCAATTGGAGATAAGTAGCAGTATCATGGCAAAAGAATATTGTAAGAAAAAACGGCTCTAATATAGTTATTTTTGCAGCGAAAAAGTAAATAAGAGGAAAAGAATTGCTGAGAATGGGAGATATTTCCCGTAAGCCCGATTCTCTGAGAGGCGGTGTGCCGGATTGGGGCAGGGCTGAAACCCGGGTGTGTTTGTGACTTGGTAATGAAACATCAAAAACCTTGTTTTTATCTTTTTATTGCTCTCTTCTTGCACTATCTTTGCACACTGATAAAGCAAAAAGATGAAGAGATGAATAAGGACAGACTTTCGCAGGTCGTATGGTTGTTCTTGCTCTCGTTGGTCATATTATTTGGCTTGTCGTTGTTGCCCCCGCTACGTATCGGTGCGTATGAGACTCGCAAAATAGATATGTTGAGCGATTTGCGTGATGATGACGACGATGATGAGGCATATTATGCCGATGAGTATTATGAAGCTCCCGAGGCTGTGCCATTTGAGCCGGTAGCCGTGACCGACAGCGGCAAAAAGGAGGCTCCCGATAGCATTGCGGCGGTGTTGACTGTCGCCGATACGATTGCTTCCGATGCGGTGCGACGGGAGGAGCGGCCTGTGCGCCGTGTGGGCGATATTGTGCCGATAGAGGATTATACCGAAGCGCAGGCGGGATTGCGCAATATGGCAGTTGCTATGGAAAACCTCTCGGGGCTGGGACGGCCTGCCCGTATTCTCTTTTTGGGTGATTCTTTTATAGAAGCCGATATTCTGACGCAGCATATCCGCGAATTGTTGCAGCAGCGTTACGGCGGCAATGGCGTGGGATATATGGCTCTGCATAGCGATTTCCCCGGATTCCGGCGCTCCGTCACGCAGAGCGATAAGGGCTGGGAGAGCCGCAGCGTGGTAAAGGAGGGTGACATGGATTGTATGTCGCTTACGTTGCAATATTATCTTCCCGGTGTCGGCTCCTATACGCGTTATAAAGGTTCGTCCCGATATGCGCACGCCGAGAGCTGGGAGGTGTCGCGCGTGGTATACGATGCAAAAGGAGCCGCCACGTTGACCCTCGAAACCGATAGCGGCCGTCATACTTATGAGATAGCGGCCGGCGAGGGGGTAGGCATGGTCACCCTCTATGAGCCCTCTGAGCGGTTGACGGTGCGGTGTGATAGCGCCGATGTCGCCCTGTGGGGCGTGTGGCTCGACGGTGCAACCGGTGTGGCTGTCGACAACGTGTCTATGCGCGGATATTCGGGCGGCAGCATTGCCGATATACCCCGGGCAAACATAGAGGCATTGCAAGAAGCTGTTCCGTACGATATGGTGGTGCTGCAATACGGATTGAATCGCATGTCGAGCGGAATAACAGATTATAGCGGCTTTACAAAGGAGTTGAAGCGTGTCGTGGCACACTTGCGCGAGGCGATGCCCGGCGTGGATATCCTGCTTATGGGCATAGGAGACCGTTGCGAGAACCGCGATGGCGAGATGAAGACGATGAAAGAGGTGTACGCCATGCGTCGTGCCCAAAGGGCGGCTGCACGCGAAAGCGGGTGTCTCTTCTGGGATACCTGCGAAGCAATGAAATATGACGGCGGAATGACTCGCTTTGTGGAGAATGGCTGGGCAAACAAGGACTATACGCATATCAGTCATGCCGGAGGAAGGCCTCTGGCCCGGGCCTTTGTGCGGGCTATGGGATATGCACTGGGCGATAGTGTAATCATAGAGATGACGAGGGCCAAATGAGGAGTGTGTGGAGGATTTGCAGGGTCGTGTTGCTGCTGGCTGTTGCCTGTAAGGCGATGGCGGGGCAA
Organism: uncultured Porphyromonadaceae bacterium; assembly: GCA_900542255.1. GTDB lineage: Bacteria > Bacteroidota > Bacteroidia > Bacteroidales > Barnesiellaceae_A > Barnesiella_A > Barnesiella_A excrementipullorum. Next base: position 16,246 of record UQMR01000013.1, on the reverse strand, counting down.
GCCGACACGGCTGCCGTGAAGATGCCGTCGTGCATCGACTGTGCTGCCGATACGTTGATTTTCAATGGCGCCGATTGGAGCCTCTTCTTCGACTCGCTGCGACAACTTGCCGATACGGCCGATACGGCTGTACGGGTGGTCTCGATAGTGCATTTGGGCGACTCCCATGTGCAGGCGGGTTTCTTTACGGCCCCTTTGCGCGATTCGCTGCAAGCCCGTTGGGGCGATGCCGGGCGCGGGCTGATGGCGCCGTTGCGTTTGTGCCGTACCAATGAGCCTACCGATTATAAAATAACCTCTGAAAACAAGTGGCGGTATAGCAGAAGCGTGGGGCGCAAGTATACGTATGATGAACCCGGATTGTGCGGTATAGCCATCGTCCCTACGGGAAGGCGTATGCACCTCGATATAGCTACATTGAGCCGCACGGGCGATTGCCGGATGTTTAGCGTCTTGCGTTTGTTTCATGGCACAAGCCGCCGTTTCCCGATGTTGCAGCCTGCCGACTCTTTGGCCGGACTGCGTATCGAGCGCAGGCAGCCCGGCGAAACACGCTACGAGTGGGATGCCTCCGATGCAACGTGCCGGGTGGAACTCGCCGGTTATCGCTCCCTTATAGCCGACAGTTGCGCCATTTATGGCGTGTCGGTAGAGAATGGTCGCAGCGGAGTGCTTGTACACGGGATAGGAAACAACGGAGCATATTATGATTGTTACAATCATATACCCGATTACGGGCAGAAGTTGTCGGTATTGTCGCCGCAACTCATCGTCATATCGATGGGTACCAATGAGTCGATGGGCAAGGCCGATTATGCAACGGTATATGCCGCGATAGACCGTCTGGTCGCTACGCTGCGCGCCTCCAATCCCGATGCGTTGCTGCTGCTGACAACCCCGGGAGAGAACAAGTTGCGCCGTCGCCGCAAGAGCAACGGCCGCCGGCGTACCTATTATGTAGAAAACCGCAACCTGGCGGTGGTGCGCAATGCCATAGTGACATACGCGGCAGAGCATGGCCTGGCCCTGTGGGACTGGTATGTCATATCGGGCGGGCGTGGAAGCTGCGAGGCGTTGCGCAGTGCCGGGTGCCTGTCGGGCGACAGGATACACTATACCAAAGAGGGGTATGCGTTACAGGGCACATTATTGTATAAAAGCATAGAGAAAGCGTATGAACGATATCTGGAACAAAATAACAGACAACCTTGATATAGACCGCTTGTGGCAGTTGCTGGCATATGAGCCGGGACACCCGTTGATGTTCAACAGCGGGCTGTTTCTCTTTTTGTTTGCCGGTTTTCTGGTGGTGTACCGGCTGTTGAGCCGCCATACGACGGGGCGTATGTTGTTTGTGATACTCTTTTCGCTCTATTTCTATTACAAGTCGAGCGGGGTGTATGTGTTGTGCCTGCTCGGCGTCTGCCTTTCCGATTATCTGATAGGCCGGATGCTGGGCAAGAGCGTCGTTGCGTGGCAGCGCAAGCTGTGTGTGGCGGCCAGTGTCGTGATAAACATGGGCATGTTGTGCTACTTTAAATACACCTCGTTGATAGTAGAGACGCTCAATCGCTTTGTAAGCGAGCCGATAATGTTGTGGGACATCGCACTGCCCATAGGCATATCGTTCTTTACGTTTCGCTCGGTGAGCTATATCGTAGATATATATCGTGGCAAGATAGCGCCGCTAGAACGTATAATCGACTATGTCTTTTTCCTCTCCTTCTTTCCGCCGTTGGTGGCGGGACCTATCGTGCGGGCTACCGAGCTTGTGCCGCAGATACGGCGCCGTCCCGAGGTGACGGGCGAGATGTTTGCCGAGGGGCTTTTCCTGTTGATGACGGGCGTATTCAAGAAGGTCGTGTTGTCGGACTATATCAGCAGCAACTTTGTAGACCGTATCTTCGATGCTCCGTCGCTCTATACGGGATTCGAGAACCTGATGGGAGTGTATGGCTATACGTTGCAGATATATTGCGACTTCTCGGGCTACTCCGATATGGCGATAGGCATAGCTTTGTTGTTGGGATTCAGGTTCCCTGCCAACTTCGATTCCCCGTATAAGTCGTCGTCGATAACCGAGTTCTGGCGACGCTGGCATATTACGCTGTCGTTCTGGTTGCGCGACTACCTGTATATCCCGTTGGGAGGCAACCGGGTGCCGCTGTGGCGTAACTACTTCAACCTCTTTATTACGATGGTGATAGGCGGGTTGTGGCATGGTGCATCGTGGCTGTTTGTGTTATGGGGCGCATGGCACGGCCTGTTGCTGGTCTTGCACAAGATGTTTATGCGTATGCGGGGCGCCGGCAGGGCCGACAAGCCCGCAAGTAAAGTGGCGCATGTGCTGGGAGTACTCCTTACCTTCCATCTGGTAGCGATAGGGTGGGTATTCTTCCGTGCCGATTCGCTCACGGTAGTAGGCGAGATGGCCAATCAGATAGCGACGCAATTCCATCCCGAGGTATTCATGCAGTTCATAGAGGGTTATCCCACGGTGACACTCGCCATTGTCGCAGGCTATCTGTTGCACTACACACCCCATCGTTGGGCAGAGGGAATATGTGGCATGTTGGAGCGTACGCCGCTGGTGGCAAAGGCCGTAATCTTCGCCTTGTTTATTTACCTGGTGCTGCAAGTGCGGTCGAGCGAGCTTGTGCCTTTTATATACCTGCAATTCTAAAACGGCATGCGCCGTTGCGCAAACGTTTTCGCCCTCAGTACCGCTCCCGGTATGGAATAAATTTTTTGATAATATGATAATATTGCTATTTTTGCAAGAGAAAGCGATATAGTTATAAACGAGAGAAGTACCTATAAGAATAATAGTCTATGAAACACATCGAAAAACAAATTTTGCCTATTTCGGCGGCTACACTGCTGCTTATGACCGGATGTCAGGGCAGCGTTACCCCCGGTGATTATGATAACTACCCGGTGTATGAGGGTGAAGACCTGGAATTGACGGTAGACGATGCCGGCACGCATTTCACGTTGTGGTCGCCTGCGGCCGAAGCCGCCCGGGTGAATCTCTATGACGAGGGCGTGGGTGGCACGGCAAGTGAAGTATTGGAGATGAAGCGCGACAGAAGCGATGCTGTGTGGCGCGCTTCGGTCGACGAGCCATTGTATGGGAAGTTCTATACATTCAGCATCAAGCAAGAGGGAGAGTGGCTCGATGAGACCCCCGGCGTGTATGCGCGGGCTGTGGGGCTGAACGGCCATCGTGCCGCTATCATCGACTGGGAGCAAACCAATCCCGAGGGATGGAAAGCCGACCAGCGTCCTGAGTTGAAACAGTTTACCGATATCGTGATATACGAGATGCACCACCGCGACTTCTCGGCCCATGCCGCATCGGGCAGTGCCTATCCCGGCAAATTCCTCGCCCTGACGCAAGAAGGGACCCGTTCTCCCGAGGGCGAAGCTACGGGTATCGACCACCTGAAAGAGTTGGGCGTGACACACGTGCACCTGTTGCCGTCGTACGACTTCGGGTCGATAGACGAGAGCCGCCCCGACAGCGCCCAGTACAACTGGGGATATGACCCGCAAAACTACAACGCCCCCGAAGGCTCTTACGCAACCGATGCAGCCGACCCTGTAACCCGGATACGCGAGATGAAGCAGATGATACAGTCGCTCCACTCGAACGGCTTGCGCGTGATACTCGACGTGGTGTATAACCATACGTATGTGGGCGACGGGTCGAATTTCAGCCTGACGACCCCAGGGTACTACTATCGTCACAATGCCGATGGAAGTTATGCCAATGCCTCGGGATGCGGCAACGAAGTCGCTTCGGAGCGTGAAATGGTGCGCCGTTATATTGTCAACTCGGTGGCATACTGGGCAAAAGAATACCATATAGATGGCTTCCGTTTCGACTTGATGGGAATCCTCGACATAGAAACGATGAAACAGGTGCGTGCCGCACTCGATGAGATAGACCCTACGATATTTGTATATGGAGAGGGCTGGGCAGCTTCGGCTCCCGCATTACCCGTAGAGCAATGCGCCATGAAGGCCAATGCCTACCTGATGCCCGGCATAGCCGTGTTTAGCGATGACTTGCGCGACGGTGTAAAGGGACATTTCAGCGATGCTACGGGACGGGGCTTTGCTACCGGAGCCGAAGGTTGCGAGGAGAGTGTGAAATTCGGCATTGTGGGAGCCATAGAACATCCTCAAATCGATTACGGACAGGTCAACTATTCAAAAGCCCCCTATACCAACGCACCTACACAGGTGATAAACTATGTGTCGTGCCACGATGATATGTGCCTGACCGACAAATTGCGCGCCTCGATGCCCGGCAAGAGCGATGCACAGATGCAGCGGTATGCCAAGCTGGCTCAGACTATCGTGTTCACGTCGCAAGGCGTACCCTTTATGTTTGCCGGGGAAGAGATATTCCGTGATAAGAAAGGCGTGCACAACTCGTTTGTTTCGCCCGACTCGATTAACGCCATAGACTGGGGCTTGAAGCACAAGAACCGCGAGCTGTTTGATTATTACCGTTCGCTGATAGCTCTGCGCAAGGCACATCCCGCATTCAGAATGGCGAGCGGCGACGAGGTGCGGGAGCATCTGCGCTTTATAGAAGGCACGCCGGCCAACGTCGTGGCATATACCCTCGACAACCATGCGGGCGGCGACGAGTATGAGCAGATTGTAGTGGCTTTCAATGGAAATGACAAGTCGTGCGTCATACCGGTGCCGCAAGGCAAGTGGCATGTGCTGGTAGATAATGGCAAGATAGATTTGCAGGGAACCCGGCAGGTGACAGGGTCGCAAATGGCGGTAGCGCCGCATTCGGCCCTGATTATGGCGCGATAGGTATAACAACTTTAAAAAAAATTAATTTGCCCGGACCTCCGATAAGAAAAGGTCCGGGTATTGTTTTTATTCGGGTATATGATTATCTTTGTAGCAAATTTGGTGAAATATGTCTGATAATTCAAAAGAGATTGTTGAGAGATTGAAGACGTACTTTGTACGTCTGACAAGAGATTGCTCGCGTCTCGAAGAACGATGCAGGGTTCTCGAAAAGGAGAATGAACGATTGCAGAAATCGCTCTCGCAGGAGAGAGATGCCAGACAACAACTTGCCATAGAGCTGACAACGTGCAAAAAGCAGTACCAGAAATTACAGATGTCGCAACAGACAGAGTTGAATATTGTGCTGGCACGAGAGAACAAAGAACGTTTCGCCAAATTGGTGCGGGAAATAGATAAGTGTATTTCGTTGCTGCAAGAATAGACGCAAATGGAAGACGAGAAAAACATACAAAGAATACACTTACGCATGCATGATATAGAGCAGCCGTTTGCCATGCACGTGCATCTTGGTACGAATGAAGAACAGCTGTTCCGTGAAGCGACAAAGATGATAAATAATCTATATGACGATTATAAATCGAAAGTCGTAGGTTTGGATACGGCCTCATATTATGCGATGGTATGTCTCTTGTTGGCTCGACTCTATATGGATAGTTGTGACCGTGAGCAGGAGACTCAGGCGCTGTTGAAAGAACTTGAAGAAGAAATCACGACACGCCGTAATAAGAATACGAATGAGGGCTGAAACAGCCTTGCATAAAATATAACTTATTAACGAAGAGAAAATTTACCGCACTATTGCGCATCCCTGTCATGGGGTGTGTCGTAGTGCATTTTTATTAATATACATAACATAGAAAACCATGGACATAATATTGACAGTATGTTTGGTAGCGGCAGCCTTTGTAGTGGGTGCAGTGTTGACGTATGTCATCAATAAAACATTGCTTGCAAGCCGTGCCAAGACAATTATCGAAGAGGCGGAAAAAGAGGCGGAAGTTCTCACGAAGAATAAATTGCTGGAAGTGAAGGAGGAGTTCTTGCAACGCAAGGCAGAGTTGGAAAAACAGGTCAATTCGCGCAACTCGAAATTGCAGTCGGCCGAGGCGAAACTGAAACAACGCGAGTTGCAACTCAACCAGCAGCAAGGCGATTTGCAGCGCCGCAAAAATGAGGCCGATGCCGCCCGTGCCAATTACGAAAAACAGTTGGAAGCCGTAGAAAAGCGCGAGCAGGAGCTCGAAAAACTGCATAAGGCCGAGATAGAACATTTGGAGAAAATATCGGGTATTTCGGCCGAGGAGGCTAAGGAGCGGTTGGTCAATTCGCTTGTCGACGAGGCCAAGACGCAGGCTGCCTCTTATATCAACGATATTATGGACGATGCCAAGCTCACCGCCAACCGCGAGGCCAAACGCATCATCATACAAAGCATACAGCGGGTAGCCGCCGAGACGGCGATAGAAAATGCCGTGACGGTATTCCATATAGAGTCGGATGAGATAAAAGGGCGCATCATAGGTCGCGAAGGCCGCAACATACGCGCTTTGGAAGCCGCTACCGGCGTAGAGATAATTGTCGATGATACGCCCGAGGCCATCGTACTCTCGGCATTCGACCCCGTACGTCGCGAGATAGCCCGCCTTGCCCTGCACCAGTTGGTGATAGACGGCCGCATACATCCCGCCCGTATCGAAGAGGTTGTAAGCAAGGTGCGCAAGCAGATAGAAGAGGAAATCATAGAGACCGGCAAACGCACGGCGATAGACCTCGGTATCCACGGGTTGCACCCCGAACTGATACGCTTGGTAGGTAAGATGAAATACCGCTCTTCTTACGGACAAAACCTCCTGCAACACTCGCGGGAAACGGCCAATCTGTGCGCCGTGATGGCTTCGGAACTTGGGCTGAACCCGAAGAAAGCCCGTCGTGCCGGCTTGTTGCACGATATAGGCAAAGTGCCCGACGAAGAGCCCGAGTTGCCGCACGCATTGCTGGGTATGAAACTCGCCGAGAAATACAAGGAGAAACCCGATATATGCAATGCCATAGGCGCGCACCACGATGAGGTGGAGATGAACAGCCTGCTGGCTCCCATCGTACAAGTATGCGACGCCATATCGGGAGCACGTCCCGGTGCACGCCGCGAGGTGGTAGAGGCCTATATCAAGCGTCTGAACGATTTGGAGCAACTGGCCCTCTCGTATCCCGGTGTAACGAAGACATACGCCATACAGGCCGGTCGCGAGCTGCGCGTGATAGTGGGTGCCGACAAGATAGACGACGTGGAAACGGAGCGTCTCTCGGGCGAGATAGCCAAACGCATACAGGACGAGATGACCTATCCGGGCCAGGTAAAGATAACCGTCATACGGGAAACCCGTGCGGTAAGTTTCGCAAAATAACTTTGTCATATCGTCGTTGCCCTCCCGGCGGTATATGTCATCGGGCAGGCAACGCACTATGATTGTAACGTGAAACGATGGAAAGCATGGACAATAACATCAATGACAATATAGAGAAGAGCGACTTCGATGCCCGTGAATATCGGCGGCGCGAAACGAAGCTCGACCTTACCGACTGGCTTGCCGACCTGCCCGAGGCGCAGCAGGAGAGCGATCTGGTAGAGGTACGCTTCAAGAACACGCGCAAGGGATACTACCGCAATACGACGCACTTGAAGTTGCAGGTGGGCGATATCGTTGCCGTAGAGGCGTCGCCCGGTCATGACATAGGCGAGGTAACGCTGATAGGACGGCTGGTGCCGCTGCAAATGCGCAAACATGCCCCTAAACATGAGACCGAGCTGAAACGAGTGTACCGCAAGGCAAAGCCCAATGATATAGAGAAATATGAGGAGGCCAAGGCCCGTGAGCACGATACGATGATAAAGGCCCGCAAAATCGCCGAGGATCTGGGCCTCGATATGAAGATAGGCGACGTAGAGTATCAGGGCGATGGAAATAAGGCGATATTCTATTATATAGCCGAGGACCGTGTCGATTTCAGGCAATTGATAAAGGTGCTTGCCGACGTCTTCAAAGTGCGTATCGAGATGAAGCAGATAGGAGTGCGTCAGGAAGCCGGCCGCATAGGCGGTATAGGGCCGTGCGGGCGCGAATTGTGCTGCTCGAAATGGATGACCAATTTCGTGTCGGTGGCAACGAGTGCCGCGCGCTATCAGGATATATCGCTCAACCCCCAGAAGCTTGCCGGACAATGTGCCAAGTTGAAATGTTGCCTCAACTTCGAGGTAGATGCGTATGTAGAGGCTCGGAAGAAGATACCTTCGAAAGAGATAGAACTCGAAACGAAATATAATACCTATTACTTCTTCAAGGCCGATATTTTCAAGCGTCAGATTACATACTCTACCGATAAGTCCATCCCGGCAAACCTGGTGACGATAGATAGTAAACGGGCCTTTGAGGTGATTGGGCTCAACCGCAAGGGTATCAAACCCGAAAGTCTCGAAGGAGAGGGACAGACCCGGGAAAACGGCCGTCGCAAGGATTATCATGATATTGTAGAGCAGGAGAGTCTCACGCGCTTCGATAATAAAAAACGCAAGAAACATCGCCAAGGTAACGGCGGTGAGGGCAACGGTAACGGAGAGTCGCGGAAAACCAACGGGCAAGAACGGCGACACGCAGGCGAGAATGCTCAGCAACAGAGAAAAAAGAAGAAAAATGGGGCTCAAAACGGTAATAACCGAAACGGGCAAGAACGCAAGCCGGGCGAAACGCAGCAACAGCAGTAGGCGCCTCGGTAGGTGGGCGGCTTGCATAGCCTGTGCAGCGATGTTATGGAACTGCACAGGCCGTGCCATATATGACAACCACTGCGAAATAGGCAGTCATGGCTGGGAGTCGTATGACAAACAGGCGTTTCTGATAGATGTGCCGCGCACGGGAGTGTATGACGTGGATATGTTTCTGATGCATGACAATGACTACCGCTATCGCAATGTGTGGCTCTTTATAGAGTATCTCTCTTCGGGAGATACCCTCGTTACAGATACGGTAAATTGTCTCCTTGCCGATACCTACGGAAGATGGTATGGCGGCGGTTGGGGGTCGTATTATCAGTACGAGCAGCGGCTGAAAGAGGCCGTCAGGCTCGATAGCGGCCGCTATGAGGTATATATTGCGCAAGGTATGCGCGAGCGGAACCTAAAAGGTATCGCGGCCGTGGGATTGCGTGTGACTCCCCATCAGACGCAGGAAGAGGCTGCTCCGGCCGATTGAACGAGGGTGCTGAGGCGCACTCTTTCCCTGTATGCCTTTATGACGACAGCGGTATTCTACCGGCCCTAAACCGGAGGATTTTCCCCCCCCCATAGAGAACAGACAAAAAGAGGTATCTCTTCCTTAGAGAGATACCACTTTTCGTTTGTCGTGAAGCGGCAGCGCCTGCGTGGCTGCCGCCATTGTTGTTTTGCTCCTATGCAATATCAATCGAAGATACCTTCGATGCCAATGAGGCTATCTTCGCCCTCGATATCCTCGGCAGAGATGATGATTTCCTCCTCTTCTGGGTCTTCGACAAAAGGAAAGTCGAACGCCAGGTCTTGCGTATATCCTTCGCTGAGGAGGCTTTGGTCGGCATATATCTTCTGGAAGAAGAGTCCGGCAATAGGCAGGGCCATGCTGGCTCCCTGTCCGTCGGCCATGCGGTCGAAGTGTATCGAGCGGTCTTCGCCGCCTACCCATGTGCCTACGACAAGATTGGGCGTGAAGGCCATGAACCACCCGTCGGAGTTGTTGTTGGAGGTACCTGTCTTACCGCCCATAGGTGCTGTAATATGATACCGGAAGCGGATGCGTGTGCCCGTACCGGCATCGATAACGTCGCACAGGATGGGTACGATGCGATTGTAGGCACGCTCGCTGAACACCTCGGTCATGCGGGGGGTGAACTCGGATATGACGTTGCCGTGATTGTCTTCGATGCGGGTGACAAAGACGGGGTCGACGCGCACGCCGTTATTGGAGAATGCCGTGTAGGCGGTGACCATCTCCTCTACCGAAACCTCTACCGGGCCCAGACACAGCGAAAGCACGGGGTCGATATAGTTGCGTATCCCGAACGAGTGCATCATGCGGGCAAGGCTGGTGGGCGAGAGTTGGTCTATGAGTCTTGCCGAAATCCAGTTGTTTGAGGTGGTAAGCGCCCAACGCAGGGTGACCATCTCGCCTTCGCGTTTGGTGGAGGAGTTGCGGGGGCTCCATGTAGAGCCGTCGGCGAGTGTGAAGGTGGGTTGTGCGTTGAGGAACTTGCTGCCCGGGGTGAATCCCTCTTCCATGGCGAGCGTATACAGGAAGGGCTTGATGGTAGAGCCTATTTGTCGTCGGCCTATGCCGGCCATGTCGTATTGGAAGTTAGAGAAGTCGGGGCCTCCTACGTATGCCTTGACCAATCCGTTGTGCGGGTCCATGACCATGAAGCCGGTGCGTAGGAACGACTTCTGGTACTTGATGGAGTCTAACGGGGTCATGACCGTGTCTATCATGCCGTCGTAGGAGAATACCTGCATCTCTACGGGGGTATTGAAGGCCTTCTCTATCTCATCGTCGTGGGCGCCGGCGCGTTTCATGAGGCGGTAACGGTCGCTTTGCGTCATGCTGCGGCGCAAGATGCTCTCGCGCTCTTCGGCCGAGATGCTGCGCGAGAAGGGTGCATAGCTTCGGCCCTTCTTCTCGGCAAAGAAGCGGGGTTGCAGGTAGCCGGCGATGTGTTCGTGTACGGCATCCTCGGCATATTGCTGCATACGGGAGTCTATGCCGGTATATATTTTCAGGCCGTCGCTGTAAATATTGTATTTGGAGCCGTCGGCTTTGCGGTTTTTTTCGCACCAGCCATATGCGGGATTGTTTTCCCATGCGGTAGAGTCATCGACATATTGTTGCATGTTCCAGCTCTCGTAGTCGCTGCGTATAGGCTTTTTGGCCGTAAGCATCATGCGCAGCCGCTCGCGGAAGTAGGGTGCGGGGCCTTCCTTGTGGTCGACCGGATGATAGTCGAGCGTAAGCGGGAGGGCTTGCAGCGAGTCGCGTTCGGCACGGGATATGTAGCCCTCCTTCTCCATTTGGGAGAGTACGACATTGCGTCGGCCGCGGGTGCGCTCGTTGAAACGCCTCGGGTTGTAGTATGAGGGGTTTTTGCACATGCCCACGAGGGTGGCAGCCTCCTCGATGCTGAGGTTTTGCGGCGTCTTGTTGAAATATACGTATGCAGCCGACTGTATACCTACGGCATTGTTGAGGAAGTCGAAATGGTTGAGATACATGTTGATAATCTCTTCCTTGGTGTAGAACCGCTCCAATTTGGCGGCAATGACCCACTCCTGCGGCTTTTGGAAAAGCCGCTCCATCACATTCTCGGCGCTGGGCGAGTATAGCAGTTTCGAGAGTTGTTGTGTGATGGTGCTGCCGCCGCCGGCACTCTTCTGCATCAGGATGCCGCGCTTGACGAAAGCACGCATCAAGGCTTTGAAATCGATGCCCGAGTGGCTGGTGAAGCGGGCGTCTTCGGTAGCGATGAGTGCTTCTATGAGGTAGGGCGAAATCTCTTTATAGTTGACATAGACGCGATTGCTGCGGCTTTGGTAGAAACGTCCGAGAACCTTCCCGTCGGCCGAGTATATCTCTGAGGCAAATTTGTCTTTGGGGTTTTCGAGCTCCTCGATGGGAGGCATGTAACCAATCCATCCTTGTGCGATGGCATAGAAGATGGCAATGGCGGCAACAACGATGAAAGCGAAGCCGCCCCACAGACATTTGATGATGGTAGAAGTATATTTGTTTTGTTTTTTGGCGCTCATAGCAGATGCGATGAAATAAATCTTGTTAAAGTATAGTATCTTTGAATGAAACAAAAGTAGTAATTATAATCGATACGGCGAGTGAAAAAGGGGCTGTGAGGCGTATTTTTCTATCTCTTTATTGTTTGATGCCAATTTTTGAGGTTCAGACGGCCCTGAAATCGGGGTGTGTAACCGGTTGAAACACTTTTTATTGGGGAAGGAGAGTGTAAAAATATGGAAAAAACAGGCGAAAAAAGTTGCATATTCTGCCAAGAGGCGTTACCTTTGCATCGCTAACGAAGAGATTTCGTCGGTTTTCATGGAAAATTTAAGGGTTATAAATTTGGGGTGCGTTAGTTCAGCTGGTTAGAATACATGCCTGTCACGCATGGGGTCACGGGTTCGAGTCCCGTACGCACCGCCAGTAGAAGTTAGAAATGGGAAAATTGGAGTTTTGCGAGGCTTCTGAAGTAGTGATACTTTGAGGCCTCTATTTTTTTGTATGATATGCCGGACGAAGGGGGCCGATATTTTCGCTGCCCCGACGGCGGTGCGATGGCCGGGGTGCCGGTAACAAATAGAGAGAGGAAAGGCATAACGGAGCGTAAAAAAGGGTACCTTTGCAACAGATATGTATAAGAACCGGGACAACTACGATTTCCTTACCTCTGCGCCGGTGCATAAGGTGATACACTCTATGGCACTGCCCACGATAGCGAGCATGTTGATAACGAACCTCTACAACATGGCCGATACCTTCTTTGTGGGGCATATAGATACGCAGAGTACGGCTGCCGTGGGCGTTGTGTTCCCGGTGATGTCTATCATACAGTCCATAGGTTTTTTCTTCGGTCACGGGTCGGGTAATTATATATCGCAGCAGCTGGGGGCGCGGCATGCCGAGAATGCCCGGCGCATGGCATCGACGGGTTTCTTTTACAGCGTAGGTTTTGGTTGCGTGCTCATGGCGGCGGGCCTGTGTTTGCTCACCCCTATATCGGTGTTGCTGGGTTCTACGCCTACTATCTTGCCCTATACCGAGCGGTATCTGGGCATCATATTGCTGGGGGTGCCCTTTATGACGGGTTCGCTTACGCTCAATAACCAGATGCGTTTCCAGGGCAATGCGGTGTATGCGATGTATGGTATCTTGTCGGGGGCGGTGTTGAATATGGGGCTCGACCCTTTATTTATTTTTGTTCTCGGCATGGGTGTTTCGGGTGCGGCCTGTGCTACGCTTGTGAGCCAGATATGCAGTTTCGTGCTGCTCCTTTTCATGAGCCGCCGCAGCGGCAATATCCCGGTGAGCGTGCGGTGGTTTACCTTCTCGCCGTCGTTCTTGAAAGAGATTTGTATGGGCGGTACGCCGTCGTTGCTGCGGCAGGGGCTGGGCAGTTTTGCCACGATATTGCTCAATGTGGCAGCCGGAGCGTATGGCGATGCGGCTATTGCAGGGATGTCGATTGTAAACCGCATATCGTTTTTTGTCTATTCGGCCGTCATAGGATTGGGGCAGGGCTTCCAGCCGTTGTGCGGGTTCTGTTACGGAGCAAAGCTCTATGCCCGTGTGCGTGAGGGGTTTGTCTATTGCGTAAAGTTAGGTACGGCTTTCCTTACCGCCTGTGCCGTTGTGGGCTTTATCTTCTCGGGTGGTATTATAGGCGTTTTCAGGGACGACCCTGCCGTGATAGAGGTGGGCGTGTCGGCGCTGCGTTGGCAGTTGGTGGCCTATCCGTTGGTGGCGCTTATTGTGACGGCCAATATGTTGTTGCAGACCATCCGGAAAACCGGGCGTGCCAATCTTGTGGCGGCTGCGCGGAGCGGCTTGTTCTTTATCCCGTTAATCATTATTTTGCCTCATTTCTTTGGCGTACAGGGGGTAGAGATGTGTCAGGCGGTGTCGGATGTGTGCTCGTTTGCAGTGGCATTGCCTATCGTTATAGATACGTTCAGGAAGATGGGGCAGTGAGTAGCTCCATGTGGTGGTAGATAGCTCTATTTTTATTACTTTTGCGATGCCGAAAAAGCCCCGTCCGTTGCGATGAGGCCGTAGGGGCCGATGTTGTATTGCGGTACGTGACGTTTCGGAAAGTATCGCATCGAAAGAGAACAAAGAAGATAAGCAATGAAAAGGACACAAGATATAGAGATAGACGATTATGCCTATGAGTTGCCCGACGAACGGATTGCAAAATTTCCGGTGACGCCGCGTGACAGCTCGAAATTGCTGGTGTATAACAACGGTGTAGAGGGAAGCTACCGTTTTTCAGACCTCCCGGGACTGTTGCCCGATGATGTCATGCTGGTATTCAACAATACGAGAGTGATACAGGCGCGGCTGCGTTTCAGAAAAGAGACCGGCGCGTTGATAGAGGTGTTTTGTCTCGAACCGTTGCTCCCGGCCGACTATGCCCTGTCGTTGCAGAGTACGGCGACCTGCCGCTGGTTGTGCCTGATAGGGAATGCACGTAAGTGGAAGTCGGGCGAGCTGGCGTTGACATTCGAGCATGAGCAACGCCCGCTGACGCTGCGGGCCCGCAAGGGACAGGTACATGGCGACGGATATGAAATTACATTTACGTGGGACGATACGTCGGTCTCCTTTGGCGAGTTGCTCGACACCTTGGGCGAATTGCCGATACCTCCCTATCTGAACCGCAAGACCGAGGAGAGCGACAAAACGACCTATCAGACCGTATATTCGAAGGTCGAGGGCTCGGTGGCCGCACCTACGGCCGGGTTGCACTTTACCCCCGCGGTTTTAGCGGCTTTGCAGGCGCGGGCTATTCCTTGCGAAGAGCTTACCTTGCATGTGGGCGCCGGAACATTCAAGCCCGTGAAGAGCGAGACGATAGAGGGGCATGAGATGCATACCGAGTATATATCGGTATCGCGCGCATTGATAGAGACTCTGCGCGATACGCCGCGCCGTGTGGTGGCTGTGGGTACAACATCGGTGCGGACACTCGAAAGTCTGTACTATATAGGAGTTACCCTCTCGAAGCACCCCGAAGCTACGGCCGAGGAGTTGCGCGTAAGGCAGTGGCAACCCTATGAAGAAGGGGCCCGGTTGAGCCGCAGCGAGGCAATGCAGCAAATCGTCTCATATCTCGACCGTACGGGAGCCGACCGCCTGGTGAGTGCCACGCGCATTATCATAGCGCCGGGGTATCGGTTTAGGGTCATCGACGGCATCATTACCAACTTCCATCAGCCGCGTAGCACCTTGCTGTTGCTGGTGTCGGCTTTTGTGGGAGGCGATTGGCGTGCGATATACGATTACGCCCTGGCACACGACTATCGTTTCCTCAGTTACGGCGATAGTTCGCTGCTGTGGAGGCGCGAGGCGGGGCAATAAAAGGCTTGCTCGCGCGTTATATCTATATCCCGCCCGGCAGTGGCGCAGAAGCGATTATGAGAAGATACGTTACGGCGATAATCCTGATGATAGCGATGGTCATCCTGTACACCTCGTGCGGGACGGCCAAGTTGAGTGTTGCCAACGAGCAATATGCCCGGGGCGAGTATTACGATGCCGCTCAGACCTACCGCAAGGTATATAACAAGATGCGCAAGAAGAAAGACCGCCCTGTGCGCGGGCAGGTGGCCTATATGATGGGCGACTGTTACCGACGGCTGAGCATGATGCCGCGGGCTGCCGCCGCCTATGCCAATGCCATACGGTATGAATATCCCGACAGTACGGCCTATTTCTATCTGGCTCAATGCCAGCAGGCGCAAGGACGCTACAAGGAGGCTATCAAGAATTATAACCTCTATCTGGAAAAGAAGCCCGGCGACATACTGTCGCTCAATGGCATAGAGGGCTGTACCAAAGCTCCCGAGTGGAAGGCGGCCCCCACTCGTTACAAGGTAAAGCGTATGGACATCTTCAATTCGCGCCGCAGCGATTGCGCCCCCATGTTCTATGGCGCCGAGTTTGACCAGGTCTACATCACCTCATCTACCGAGAAAGCCGTGGGCGAAAAGAAGAGCGGCATTACCGGTACGAAGGGGTTCGATGTCTTTGTCGCCAAGAAGGATGAGCGCGGCGTGTGGCAAAAGCCCGAGCCCATAGAGGGAGAGCTGAATACCGATGCCGACGAGGGCATTGTGAGCTTCACCCCCGACGGCGCGACGATGTACCTGAGCAAAGCCCGGCAAGACCCCAACAAAGACTCGTCGGGTGAGATATACACCTCATCGCGCAGCGGTGCGCAGTGGGCTGCCCCCCAGAAACTGGAAATCATAGCCGATACCATATCGTCGGTATCGCACCCGGCGGTGTCGCCCGACGGATTGTACCTCTATTTCACGTCCGACATGCCCGGCGGACAGGGCGGTAAGGATATATGGCGCATTGCATTGGGCGAGAAATCGGAAGGTACGCTCGAAAACCTTGGCGACCAGATAAATACGCCCGGCGACGAGATGTTCCCCTACGTCCGCAACGACAGCACGCTCTACTTCGCCTCCGACGGCCATCCCGGTATGGGCGGGTTGGACCTCTTTTGCGCACGATTGGATACCGCCGGCGTGTGGCATGTAGAGAATATGCGTTATCCTATCAACTCGGCAGGCGACGACTTCGGTATAACC
>UQMR01000012.1 GCA_900542255.1 uncultured Porphyromonadaceae bacterium | reverse complement strand
ACGATGGCATTCTCACACAAACCGACGCCAACCATGCCGTGTGGCTGCTACCCGATGAGGAGGGAGTATATACAATCACCTGTACGGCGCAAAACCGCTTCGGCAGCGACACGCGCTCGCTGCAAGTTCTTGCACGAAGAGAGCAGGCCGGCACCATGCCCCTCCTATATTATCCGCTGAACGGCAATACGCTCAATGCAGCATCTTCGCAACTCAATGCCGTCAACGTAGGGGGCACATTCGTAGCCGACAGCCGGGGTATGGAGCAAGAGGCTTTCTGCTTCACCTCTGTAAACGATAAACTGTACACACCCTCTGTTCCCGAAATCGACTTCACCGAGGCAATCACCCTCTCCTGTTGGTTTCTGGCCGACAGCAAACTGCCGCGCGAACAATTCATCATATCGCACGGCAGCTGGGAAGAACGCTACAAGCTCTCGCTCACACCCGATATGAAGCTCCGTTGGACTGTCAACTCCACCGGCGGAACGGTCGATGTAGACAGCAAGGAGACCATCGAGGCCGGCCGGTTCTACCACGTTACGGCCGTATATACCGGCTATTCATCGGAAATCTATGTCAACGGAGCCTTCTCTAATTTCGCTCCGCAAAACGGCAGCATCAACACCACAAGCCATAACCTTTGCTACGGTGCAAAATCTACCGACGAAACCGAATACTCCCTGCTGGGTATCATGGACGAAATCAGAGTGTATAATACGGCGTTGTCGCCACAAGCCATTGCCGAACTTCCCAACGAATGGAGCCTCTCTGCCATCGACCTCCCCACCCAAGAGAGATTGCGTTGGCACAAAGAGGGCAATACCCTATTTGTTACGATTCCCAATACAAGCGGCATCGCCTCGGCTCACCTCTACAACACAAGCGGAGCCGAACTGCCCTGCACCCTGCAATCCTTCTCGCAGAGCGCTACCATCGGGGTAGGCCGGCTCCTGCCCGGCATATACCTGCTGAGGCTCACCGATCGTAACGGAGAGACTACGTTGCTGAGATTTGCAGAATAGGCCGGCTCCTGCCCGGCCTCTGCGCCGACTCTTCCATTACACATAATCCCCATAGAAATCACACCTCCAACTGTGTCGAACTCTACCTGACGGATTTCCCTATCCGGAAGAGTAGAGTTCTTTTCGTTTCATAAGAAATACACAAGGCCACGCTTGCCAAATGGCAAGCGTGGCCTTGTGTGTGCATTATAGGGATATTGTCACTCTCCTGCGGCCTGCTCCGAGTCTGTTGTTCGGGGGGCTGACGCCGCTTTCTTCTCCTGCGCAAGTTTCTCCTGATATGCACGCAGCCGTCGTTGCCACAACTTGTTGCGCGCAGCGGCATGTGCCGTCTTGCGCTTGTCGTAGTCGTCATACTGTTTCTCTAAAAAATTGTCGGCCATTGTCTATATGATTAAGGAGTTCGGTTATCACACAAAATATTTTCAGCGTATTGCCTCTTGGGGTATCCCGGGGGAAGTGACATCGGCCGTTACGGGAGCTCTATCCATCGCCGCCGCAGCCACGCTGTCCATGGCAAGGGGCACGCCGGCCTGCGATGATATGGCTGCCGTATCGGGCGCCGGGGCATCGCCCCGAATATCATTGCGCCGAACGGGAGCCACTATGATTTGACGGAAATCGCGCACTATCTGGCGTCCCATATCGACAATCGTACTATCTACCCGATGCCTCTCTACCGGAGTAACGGCATCTTTGTATTTTGCCTTTCCCAACCCGAACTTCATCTTTTCGAGATTACCCGAGATGTTCAGCCCGAGCTTGAAAGGTATGGGCGATTTCAGGATAGAGATATGATAGTCGAAATTCATATCGAGGTCTTGCGTACCCCCCACAGCAGCCTGGTAACGGTCCATCTCTACGACAAAGGGATAAACGGTTACGTTACCGTCTTGCACGCTCACATTGACGGCGATACTATCTATAAGATTACGCTCTTTGTTCTTGAAGAGGAACTTCTTGGAAATCTCGGCAAAAGTCTCTCCGTCGAGCAATACAAGGCTGTCGCCTTCGATGTGTATCGCCGAACGCAACGTGGGTATTTTTATTCTGAGAGCCGAATCCATCTTGGCTTCGGCCGAAATATTGAAGTCGACCACTCCTTGGAACGAACGCAGCATAGGCATGATAGAGTCTAACGAGGGCACGAAATCGACGAGCTTGGCAATGTTGACATCGCGGAGACGGAAATCGAACCCGGCATATCCCTCCGACGAATCCTTGGCCTGATATACGAGCGTCGTGCGCATGGTAGCCCCTATGGTATTCATGCTCAATTCTTTGAGATGTACCGTTTGGTTACGCACCTCTACCGCTCCACGTATCTTATTGAATATCATCTTACCGTAGCGCACACGATTGAAATCGGTATTCAACTCAAAATCGATGTTGCGGGGAACGACAAAGAGCGACAAATCGGTCGATGTGGTATCGGTCTCGGCACTTACAGAATCGGTCGGGAACGAGATGAAACGTATAAGTTGGTTGCAATTCAGGTTGCGCGAAGAGAGGTTCAGCTCGGCACGCAGCGTTTTATTGAAGCGCATAGCCCCGTAAAGGTCATAGATGGCACCGCTTGCCGTAATATCGGAGCGGCCTATACGCATCGTAGCATTACGCAGCCTGATGGTACGATTGCCTACGGAGACCGATGTTTTTTTCACCTTGACAGGCAGAGCGCATTGCGGTGTACGCAACGTAAGCCGGTTGAAGCCTATGATACCCTCGGGAATCCATACAGAGTCGCGCAGTTGCGTGGCATTGACGGCAATGCCGGCTTTGTCTATACCCAATCTCATATCGCCTATGCGGCTGTACATAGAGTCGGCTTGCAGAGAGAGGGAGATTTGAGGCTTCTCGGGATTGCGTTTAGAGGGTTGCAACTTTATCGTAGCATCGGCCTTCGTGCAGAAGAGACGAAGCGAGTCGCCCATTGCCCCTTTGAGCGAACGGGCATCGACTTTGAAATCTACAAGAGCAATGCGTGTGGTATCTTGCGGATTGGTAGTTTTGACGGTAGCCGTCAGGGAGTCTATTGCAGCCACTATGCGCGGCGCATTGAGCGAGGCTTTCTTTACCGCGACACGCGCTGCCAGCCAGTCGTTGCCGATAAAGGTGAGCGAAGCATTGCTCGAAAAATCGAAATGCCGCAAGGTGTCGCGAATGACAATCTGCTCCATCTCTACCTTGCCGCCTATCTTTATACGCCCAAAATCCTTTTTCCTGATAGAAGAGAGGCGGCAGCGCAGTTTCACATCGGCATCCAACTTGCCATCGAGAAGAATCCCTTCTTGGAGAGGGAAAGTCTTCGACAAGGCAGTAAGGTCTACCGTAGAATGGGTATTGAACGTAATGTCGGGGTCTCCCAGCAGGTCATCGACACGGGCATCGGCAAGAATGTCGGTATGGGCTCCCTTGAAATGGAAAATACGAAGGTCGAAGTATGAAGGGGCCTCCCGCATAAGGTCAACCTGACCCGAGAAGTCGGCTTCAAGCGCATCTATTCCATAGGGCATGCCGGCATATTGCGCGGCGGCATCCTTAATCTTTACATCGATAGTAATCATGGGCATCTTCTCCTTGCCGTAGAGGCCTTTGAGCGTACCCTCAACGGTCACGTCACCCTTAGCCGACACTTTATTATCTTTGAGAATAGCGCGGGGAATCATCTTCAAAACAGTTTCGAGCGAGGGCGCATGCAGCCCGTATGTCATATCCACATCGAGGGCCTGTGCCACCGTATCGCGCCGGAGAGTACCGTTCAAGCCAAACTCTACGCCGTTAATATCGACCAGTGCATCTTTCAAAGAGAGCAAGCCCGAGTCGCGGTCGAGCTCGACTTCGGTTTTGAGATGTGCAGCCATGCGGTTGAGCAACAGCTGTCCGTCCTGCCAAAAGAGAATATTCTTGTTCTTGAAATCGAGAGCCAGCATAGAGCGCTCCTTTTTGAGGTTGGCCGTCAGGCGAAGGTTGGCATCCCAAAGATTGGCAAAGACCCTCGTATCACGGTCGTCAAAAGTAACCGTGGCATGGCGCAAAACGACACGGCGCACTGCAAGCTCATCGAAAAGAGGGAGCGAATCGGTCGCAGCCGTATCGACAGCGACCGTATCCGGAAGCATGATATCCCAATTGGCAATACCATCTTTGCCCTTGAAAGCATATATATTGGCGCTATCGAGTACCAGCCGATAAATATTGATTTTATTTTTTACAAGGTAATCAAACGGATTTACCACCACGACAGCCTTTTTGAAAGAGACCAAGGTATCGGTACGCTGCCATGCCGAGTCGCGTATGGCCTTGGAGACCAATGTCCCGTCGGTAAGTTTAAGCCCGAAGCGGGGGAAGGTAGAGAAGAACGTAAGCTCGACGCTCTCCATGTCGAGTTGCGCCCGCAAATTATTGTTGGCCACATGGAGGACAACAGGCGTTATCTTTTGAGGTGTAAATACAAAGTATATGGCTATGGCAACCGTCAGCAGCAGCACTGCAAGTAGCGAAGACAAAGTGATTGCCGTAATCTTCAACGCTTTTTTCACCGATTTTTTCATATCAATATCTATTTTGATGAGCTCCGGACCGTCGTGACACATCGGGTTGCGCTGCACCGCGACATAAACAGAACCGGCCTCGCATCCTAACACAAAAATAAAACATTCAACTTCAATATTATAACGCAGAGAGAATATTTTTTTGAAAGATTTACTCTTTACCCCGATTTTGAGAAACAGCCTCCACGATAAGACTCTTGCCGCCGCGTATCACCGCAGGGGTGTCAGAAACCGCCTCCACAACGGCCGGACAAAAACAAAAAAAACGCGCCGCAAAGCGACGCGTTTTTTCCTAAAAGCCAATGTAGCGTATCAACGTTTCTCGCGGATACGAGCTTTTTTACCTGTAAGTTTACGCAGATAATAGAGTTTGGCACGACGTACCTTACCGCGACGGTTCACCGTAATAGAGTCGATAAACGGAGAATCCAACGGGAAAATACGCTCAACGCCTACGTTGCCCGACATTTTACGAACTGTAAAGCGTCTTTTGTCGCCATGACCCGAAATGCGAATTACATCACCACGGAAATCCTGCACACGCTCTTTGTTTCCTTCGCGAATACGGTATGCAACCGTGATGTTGTCACCGCTCTTGAAGGCGGGATGTTGTTTTTTTTCAGAAGGAGCCATAGCTTCTTCCACAATCTTGATAAAATCCATTTTTATAGCTATTAAAATGTTATGGTTCGCAATATACGCAGACAACCTATTCTGCCAGAGATTACGAAATGCGCGGCAAAAGTACTATTTTCTATCGATATATACAAGTACTGTATCTCTATTTTTATATGAAACAAAAAGATATGACCGATGGGGCAAACTATTTTTCGTCCCTTGCAGGCCATACCATTCCATACAATGACTATATTTGCCATGAAACTACAAAACGGCATCGTCTCTGCCATATTGGTACCCCGACGGACGTACATGCCATCCTGCATCAGCAACGAATATCTAACAAACAAAAGAACCGAATATGCCGAACGGAAACAGTATCTGGAAAAAAGCGCTACTCTTCACAGCCATAGCCACGGCCGTGCACACCACCTTGCCTTGCATCGGACAAGAGGCATATACCTACGACAGCTACTATTACCGCCGGGCCGCTCTCTTCGAGATACTGCCTACCGACACCTCCGATATCATCATGCTCGGCAACAGCCTGACCGACGGTTGCGAATGGCACGAACTGCTGCAAGACAACCGCATCAAGAACCGGGGTATCACCGCCGATGTAATGGCCGGCATCAACGACCGGCTTCCTGCCATCTTAAAAGGCAAACCTGCCAAAATCTTTATCATGGCCGGCATCAACGACATATCGCACGACCTGAGCGCCGACAGTATAAGCGGCATGCTATGGGATATTGTGGCACAGATACACCGCGAGTCGCCCGCGACCCGCATTTACGTGCAGAGCCTGTTGCCCGTAAACACCGACATGGGGTACAAACGTTTACAAGGGAAAGAACCCGTCATAAGCCGCCTCAATGAGTTGCTGCAAGCTCAGGCCGGCTCCCGCGGGTATCAATACATAGAGTTGCATAGCCACTTTACAGCTCCGGGAAGCCACCGACTCGACCCGCGATATACCAACGACGGCTTGCATCTCACGGCAGAAGGATACTTGCTATGGGGTGAGCTGCTCCGTCCTTTTATTAAAGAATAACTTTATCATTACCAGCCATGACTACCTGCAATCGTTATATCACAACCTTCGTGTTGTTCCTGGCAGCCCTCCTGCCTCACAGCAGTACGGCGCAAAAAAGTACCGAAGAGATAGCACAAGCCATCGAGGCGTTTATGACTGTCCATGCCGACGACACACCGTCGATATGCGAGGAGGCTGCCTCCCGAGAGGCCGCCGCCATAGATGCCGACGAGCTGCTCCGTTACGTCGAGGTGGCCGAGAGAATACTCTACACCCCATCATGCGACAGCCGGCAACGAGCCGTATACCGAGCCCTGATAAGACAATTATTGCAGAACGGAGGCGACGAGTTGGCCTTATTGCGCTACCGCTACCAGTACGAAATGCTCACCCGCAACAACGAAGGGGAAGCGGCCGATGATTTTGCTTTTACCGACATCGACGGCAACGACCGACAACTATCGCACATTCAAGCCGACTACACGTTACTGATATTCAACGACCCCGACTGCGAGGAGTGCGCCATGCTGCGCCGCTCCATCCTCTCCGACCAGACTCTTTCCGCAGCCATAACCGATGGGCGATTGCAAGTGATAGCCATATTCCCCGACTTGCCCACCCCCGAGTGGGCTGAACAGATGCACCACTACCCGGCCTCCTGGATAAAAGGCTACTCAGAAGATGTATCGGACCTATACGACGTACGGCAACTCCCTGCAACATACCTTCTGGACGCCAGCCACACCATCTTGTCGCGCAATGCCGCCGTTACAGAGATGGCCGCTCTCATCACGGCAAACCACCTTCCCCAATAAACACTGCCGTTCCATGCTGAAACAGGCCGCCTACGCCATCATAGGAAAGGGGAGAAAATGCTTTTACAAGCATTTTCTCCCCTAGTCTCCAAACGGATCTGCCACGAATTCAACACTACATTATTATTTCTCCATCGTATTGACAACAAAATTGCGTATGATACACTCCGTACGGCCGGCATTGCCCTTGGCCACGCGCAGACGCAAGCGATGCGGCTTGTTTTCGAGCTCGGTCTCAAACATATAGACCCAGGGCAGGTAAAGCCAGCTACTCCACTCGGTGTATGTATCCATTCTCTTATAAGGAGCCCCGTCGACACTATATTCGAGAGTGGCGGCATGAGGCCCTGCTACACAGAAGATACCCACAGCTGTACCCGTAAAATCGAAAGTGAGGACTTTACCGGGCTTATCGGCAACCAGCATGGGCACATCTACAAATCCGGGACGTGTTTGCACCGCACTATCGGGTTGCCACACCTCTACATAACTCCAACCGTTGCGATACTCGGCCCGACGTATATCTACGAAGCGGCCGTTGCAGTAGCTATAATCGTCGAGTTTGTCGGCAGGCAGGGCATGCGCCTTCAAGGTATCGCCGGGTGCGCTGCTCCACATCTCGTCGAAGAGCGAGGCTATCGCCGCGGCATAATACTTATGCCCCATCATGTGGGGATGCGTACCGCCGAACTCTTCCCACGTAAACTCACCGGCAGCCATGCGGTCGGCTATCTCATGCGCCAAGTCGATAGAAGGGATGGCATAGTGGTTTGCCACCCGTTCGTGATTGAGAATCACATCGGGTATCCGGCCTTCGGCATAATCTTCTATAAAGGGGTCGTAGATAAAATGCAGCATGATAATATCTACCTCGGGACAAGCCTCACGGGCATGACGCACCTCGCCCTCCATGCCCCGTACCTGCTCTATGTAGTCGAAGTGGTTGGTATCATCGTTCACCGCCGCCTCGACAAAAAGCAAGTCTATCTCGCCTTTCGACAAAACATCATTCTCTATACGAAAAGCACCGGGGGTGGTACCGGTAGAGGGGATACCCGCACAGACAAAATCAAATTCGGTATAGGGGAAACGCTGCCTCAGTTGCTGCATGACAAGGTTGTGCCAGCCCTCCATCTCGGTGATAGAGCCACCCAAGAAAGCAACCCGTGCCTTGCGGCGATATTGCATCTTATGGAACGAATTACTCAACGAACCGCGGTAACGGATATAGTGTTTCTCCTTCTCTCCCGGCTGGTGGCGGAGTATGAAGTCGACAACAGGTTCGGGATTTTCGAGGCTGTGCGGATGATGCCCCACACCGGGTTTCAGGATAAGCTCAACGGGAGCACCCAGGTCGCTGTAACGGTCACGCCACACCTTCATATTCTCATCATACGGCACCTCGGTATCGCTATCGCCACACACCGCCATGACAGGGATATGTGCAGCGGCCATCCGCTGCAAAAGGTCGGGACGGAAGGCGGCCAACCGCTCGCCTTCGGCATCGGTATCGTCAATCCCCCACAATCGCAGAGCGTCGTTCCACAGATCGGCACGCTGCCGGCCCGGCCAGCTCAACAGATTGCACACCGGGGCATCGACATATATACAGGCAACAGCCGAAGGATTCCGCGCCGCCCATTGAAGGACAAAGAAACCGCCCCGGCTAAACCCTTCGAGCGTCGTCTTCGGCGAAAGCCCGAGAGAATCTACGGCAAACCGATAGAATTTGTCACCGGCAAGAAGGGCCGAGGGAGAGCCGTAACCGTGGGTAAGGTCATAATAGACCACATGAAAACCCTCTTGGAGCAAGGCCTTGTCTACCGCATCGAAGGCACCGAAAAACGCAGGCCGCCATATCCACGGTGAGCCGTCGGCCACACTGTCGGGTGTGACGACAATCGCCTCGCGACCCTCAAAAACGAAATCGTGTCTGCCGGGCATAGATAGGCACGAGGCAACGTCACCTTGTACGGTGACGCTGCCTGCCAAACATCCTACTGAAAACCTAATAACGACTGCCAACAGCAGTACGTACTTTAATCGTATCATCAAACGCATTATTACTGCCGAGATATTATTTTATCGGGGTGAATACCATCACGAAACCACCGCCCTGCGCCATCTCCATAGAAATAGTTTCGCCGGCAGCATATCTCTTCACCTCCCGTTTATAACGCGAGGCATCGGTATCGCTTTTCTTCACATCCTTGAATATCTCCACTTCATACTCGGTACCTTGCGGCAGGAACGACAGGTCGAATACTACATTGCGACGTGTCCAATCGTTGATACCGCCTACATACCATTTTTCGCCCGATTGGCGAGCCACAACGGCATATTCGCCAACTCTTGCCAATAGCGGCACTGTCTTGTCCCATACCGTGGGAACAGCCGACAAGAACTTCAATACATCGGGATACTTACGGTAGGCATCGGGCGAATCGGCCAGCATGGCAAACGGCGACTCGATTAACAAATAGAGTGCCAGGTCGTGGCAACGTGTACCCAATGTCGAGGGCAAACCGGGGTCGACGGGTTTGAATTTCTCCCGTGTCACATTGCGCATAGAGCCGGGGGTGTAATCGGTTCCGCCACCCAACATGCGGGTGAAGATAAACTGCAACTGATATACGGGATTGCTGGTAGTATCCCACTTGGCACATTCGGCTCCGCGCATGGCCTCATAGGTGAGGATGTTGGGATAAGCGCGATGCAAACCTGTGGGCTTGCTGCATCCGTGGAAATCTACCATCAGATGCCGCTCGGCACAGGCACGTGCCAACTCTTCATACTCGGGCATTACATCGGCATCGTCGCGGTCGAAGAAGTCTATTTTCACACCCGCGGCACCCCATGCAGCGATAGAGTCGAGGTAAACATGCTTGTTCTGGAAGAGCGTAGCGGCAACCGTCCAGAGCCATACGCCAACGTTCTTCTCCTTACCATAACGGATAACCTCCTTAATATCTACATTCTTGTTGAGGTCGGCATGATTAAAGACATTGCTCCATCCGGCATCTACCAGCAAGTATTCGATACCATTCTCGGCGGCAAAGTCGATGTAATATTTATACAACTCGGTAGACAGATTCGAGTCATCGAAAGGTGCATCTTCGAGAATATGGCAGTGCCACCACTCCCAAGTCGCTTTTCCGGGACGAATCCAGTCGGTATCGGCGATTTGCTGCGGTTTGGCCAAGAGATATATAATCTCATTGTTAAGCAACGTACGGTCGTCGTCGGTAACAATCACGATACGCCAAGGGAAGGCATGGTCTCCGGCCGTGCGGGCGATGTACGGCTCACGCTCCTTCACTACGGTGATGAAATTGCCCCAGCTACCCATCTCTATGCGTTTGGGATAGGCAGCCCAGTGCCCTTGCATCTTGCCGTTGGTCTTGCGCAGGTAAAGGCCGGGATAGTCGTGCAGGTCGGCCTCGGCCACAACAACCTTATAATGTTGCATTTTGTTATCGAACAACATAGGCGTAATGCCATACACACCCTCTTTGATGTCCGAAACGCCGTCATAGAGTTTGTGGCTCAACTCCCACGAGGTATAGTTGTTCGTCTCGGGCAGAATCACGCCGGGGTCATCGGCAAAATCAAATACGGCCGTCTCATCGGCAATCACCAACGAATCGGCAGGGGCACGCTCGCCGAGAAAACGATATGCCGCACCCTCATTATAAAGGCGGAAACATACGGCATAACCGCCATCGAAAGAGAGCGTCAGCTCATTGTAGCAATCGGCAATCTCTTTGTTTTTACCGAAGAGCGGATATACTTTCCCGTTATGCTCTTTCTTGTCGACCGACAAAAGGTTCGATGTACCATTCCATACCTCGCCGTTTTGCAACGAAAGGGCTATGGGAGATGCATTGACTACGGCATTGCTGTCATAACTGATAGCATACGACAGCGACGGTGCGGTAGTAACATTCATCTGCAAACGACCGTCGGGCGATGTCAACTCGTACTCAGCCGCACGGATGCCGGTTAAAGAACCGGCAACCATGGCAGCTGCGAGTGTTGTTATAAACAACATATTTTTCATAGTGTGTGTAATTAAGAGATATTGGAAATTTATACCATGTTTACTTGTGCTCCTTGATGGTTGATATCAAGAGCCAACACTTCCGAGAGGAAATGATGCGCCTTGTCCATCTCGCCCAAACCACGATAGCCCAATCCCATCACATAGTTGCAATGGATGCGGTTGCGTTTGTTCAGGTCATCGTCCCAGATAGCCAGGTCGGGCAACGAAACGGCAAAGTAGTCGATGCGGCAGTTATCGAAAAGGTGCTTCTCGCCATGCTTGATAAGTTTGTTGAAGCGGCCTCTTGCTTTCGCCTCATCGCCCAGCTCGCGCCAGGCAAGACCTTGGAAGAAAATCTTGTCGGGTTGCTGGTCGTTATAGAAGAATGCCTGTTGGGGCTCGTCGGAGCCTATCGTGGCAATGGTGAAGCAACGATTGGCTTCATCGATGTTACCCAGCCCCTTGTTGGCCAGACCTTTGTAATACCATATATCGTTCTCTTCGGCATTTTTCAGCTTGCCCTCTCCGAGGTTATGCGGATAGGCATCGGTAGCTTTCAGCAACTGCAAAGCCTCCTCATAGCGGGCATCGGCAATCGCCTGCTTGGCAAGCTCTACATGGCACAATACATACTGGCCTGTGATTTTGCCTTCACCGCCTTCCCACGGGTGGAACTTGCGTGCGGCAATCATGCGGCGGGCTTCTTCGTAACGACCCAGCTGATTATAAAGCGTGATGCGTTCGATAGACAAGTCGTCGCGCTCCTCCACTTGCTGCAAGTGTTTTTCGAGGAAAGCAAGACGATTCTCATAGGAGTAACCGAGCTTTTTGTAGAGCTGGTCAAGCTCCATAAGGATACGTGCATCGGTGGTGTCGAGCGCATAAGCCTTTTCGAGCAGAATGCGGGCACGCTCCTTGTCGTTGCGCTTATTGTAATAAGCCAGGGCCAGGTTACGCCATACGGTAGGGAAGGTATCGTCGATGCTGGTCGAAAGCTCCCAGCACTCGACAGCCTCATCGTAGCGGCGTGCAGCATACCAGAAGTTACCCAACGCATAGGCAGCCTTAGAGCAGTGTCCGGCATTGAGACGGATGGCATCTTGCAGGATGTTTACCTCCTCGATACGGTTGGGGAAGCAATAGCGGTGGTCGCAGGCATCTCCCTTGCGATAATACTCCAATGCCTTCGCTTCATCGCCTTTGAGCGAGTAGAAATAACCTACGGCATAAGCAACGATGGGATAAACGTCAGTAGTGTGCTGCATATAATCGCACAACAGGGCTATCGCCTCATCATAACAGCCGGCCGAAGCAAAGTCGAGGGCATACTCTATATATCCGTGTGCCCAGCCACGCATCATGGCGCGCAACTCGTCCATGTCGGCAGCATTCCCGCTGATAAGATATTTTTCATACCGGCAACCCATATTGAAACGGTCTATGGCCAATGAGTCGTCGATAAGGCGCAAGGCTTCGGCTGTGCGGCCCAACTTGCGCAAGAGGGTTGCCTTCAACTGGCGAGCCTTGTGGTTGTGCCAGTTGCGTATGAGAGAACGCTCTACCCATTCGAGTGCATTGGCATAGTTGCCGCGCAGGGAGTCTATCTGTGCAATACCATAGTAGGCAGCATCTTGCCAAGCGGCATTCCACGTAGCTTTGAAGAAGGCTTCATAAGCCTCGTCATACTTGCGTTGCATGAGGCAGCACCAGCCCAAGTTGTAATAGGGCTCACCATCGTACGGGTTGGGGTTGCGCTCGGTGAGCGTAGCAATGGCCGTACGGAAATGAGGCTCGGCAAGTGCAAAGCAGCCCTTGCGCATATACAACAAGCCCATAGCGTTATTGCAACGCACATCGCCGGGCTCGCGGCGCAATGCCTCGCTATAATAATCCATAGGATTGTATGTGGCATGACGATATTGTTCGAGGTGCAATCCGGTGAGATAGAGTTGCTCGATAGAGGCAATCTCGGCCGGGTCTTTGGCAGCCTTGGCAGGGTCGGGAATCGGTTTTATCTCGGGCTTGTCGGCACGATATTCCAACAAGAGCTTGCCATCGGGGCGATAAACCCGGGTGATAAGGTTATCGGGCGTGATGCCGGGAGCCGAGAAATCGTCGAGATAAGGCGTACGGGGCGAGCATTCGATAGTCTTGTCTATGTATGTCTTGCCGGAGGCATCGGTTACCACAACGTGCAAATCTTTCTCTACGCCGGTGGTATAAAGGATGATTTTACCGGCACCCTCGGCATCGAGCTCAACATTCAGAATAGCATCTTTCGAGGCATTCTTCACATATCCCACTTCGCTGTAAGGCATGAAGTATTGTACCCACGATTTCTCCTCATAAGGTTGCAACCAGGAGAAGTCGGGCTGATTATCGGTAAATACACCGGTCATAAGCTCGATGTACGGCCCGTCTTCATCGGTAAGGTTGCGGTCCCAAGCCTGTCCGAAGTCGCCGCAACCCCATGTCCATTGTTTCTTGCCGGGCGATACGTGGTGGTTGGCCACATGCAACAAACCGCCCTTGACATCTTCCTCGTACCCGCCTACAAAGTCGAAGCGTGACTTTATCGCCATATACGACGTCGGGACGGGGATATTCTTATACTTCGATATATCTACACCGGCCGAATAGTCCTGTTTATAATATACACCGGTAGCTATGGGGAACGACGATACGTCGCGCTTGCCATGGTCGAATACGGCATTCACATCCGGTGGGAACACCGAGTGGTAGTGGTCGTTGACTACAACAGCCGGGTTTGCCCACCACAAGAAGGTTTGCGGGAACGGCGTGCGGTTGTAGATTCTCACTTTTATTTCGATGTAGGCCTTATCGGGATGCAACGTAAAGCCCTGCATACCCTTGGTACGGAACATACGCTCTACCTCGCTGCACCACACCGTAACACTGCCATCGGGATTGTTCTCGATAGAATAGTCGGTAGGCAGATAGGTCGACGGGCGGTGGTGCTGAGGCCAGTTAAACTCAATTCCGCCCGAAATCCACGGTCCGGTAAGCCCCACCAATGCCGGTTTTACGACTTGATTGTAGTAAACGAAATGGCGTTTTTTCACCTTGTCGTACGCCATGTGGATGCGACCGCCCAACTCGGGCAAAATCATCACCTTGATATATTCGTTTTCGAGGAAAAAGGCGTTGTAGGCTTTCTCCTTCTTCTCATCATAAATTTTCTCTATAACAGGATAGGGATAAACAGAGCCACAACTGCCCTGATAAACCCGCTTTTCGAGAAAGATAGGATTTTTCTCCTCTGCACCTATTTCATAGGTAGGCAGCACGATTTCTTCCTGCCAGGCACGCACCTCGCCGGGAGTATTTACCGTACTCTTGATTAAATATTCTGTTATCTTTTCCATAGTGAATGATATGTGTGATTATTTGATTAATTCCTTTTCCAATTCTTCGAGACTCTTTCCCTTCGTCTCGGGGAGCGTGCGCACGATGAAGAGACCTCCTACCAGGCAAATAATGCCATAGAGCCAGAATGTCCACGCTGCGCCCAATCCGCTATTGAGTATCGGGAACGTATAGGTAAGTACAAAACAAGCTGCCCACAAAGCAAAGGTGCATACCGACATGGCTATACCGCGGATGCGGTTGGGGAATATCTCAGAAATAATTACCCACATGACCGTAGCAAGCGTCATGGCATAACATGCGATGGCAAGTACTACAATCACCAGCAGCAGCACACCGGTAAAGTGCATGTAATAGAACATGCCCATCAGCGCATATATCGCCGCCAGGCCGAAAGCCCCTATCAGAGCAAGTTTCTTCCTTCCCCAGCGGTCGACGACAAACATGGCAATCACCGTGAAGACTACATTGGTAATGCCCGTCACTACAATATTCATCAAGACATCCGAGATGCCGTACCCGGCCGACATGAAAATCTCTTGCGCATAGTTGAATATGACATTGATACCGCACCACTGCTGCAAAACGGCCATTACCACACCTATCAGCAACACCTTGCGCATAGAGGGGTGGAAAAGCTGACGGAAACCGCCTTGTCCCGTTTCCGAGGCAAGCGCAACCTTGATGGCGTCCATCTCCTTAGCAGCTACCTCGGGGCCGGCAATGCGGGTAAAAATCTGCAAAGCCTTGTCGGTCTGTCCCACCGAGGCCAACCACCGGGGACTCTCGGGCAAGAAGAATGCCAAAACGAAAAACAGCACCGACGGCACTATCATAGCCCAGAACATCCATCTCCAACCCATCTGTCCGTTCCACGAATAGAGTATCATCTCGGCCGTGGCACCTTCGGGCACCGGCTCGGCTATAAGCCAATTGACAATCTGAGCCGACAAGATACCCAGCACTACCGTAAGCTGGTTGATGGCAACAAACCTGCCGCGCATATGGGTAGGTGCTATCTCGGCGATATACATAGGCGACAGACTCGATGCGACACCGATAGCGAAACCGCCTATAAGGCGAAAGATTGTAAACATAAGGAAGGTACTTGCAAATCCCGTACCCCATGCCGTACAAATAAACATGCCGGCCGCCAGAATAAGAATAGGCTTACGGCCAAACTTGTCACTGAAACGTCCGGCGGTAAGCGCTCCCACAAGACAACCTATAAGCGCGCTGCTCATAGCCCAGCCTTGCATGGAGGGATTGTCGGCAATACCGAAAAATTGTTCGTAAAACGGTTTCGCTCCTCCAATTACGACCCAGTCATAACCAAAGAGCAAACCACCCATAGCAGAAATAATAGCTATGCCAAAAAGGAATGCATTGGAATGTGTCTTCATAGCTTGGTATTTTTAATCATTTTATGAAGCAAAGAAAAGCATTTGCAGCGGCATGGAAAATAGAAAAAATTGTTATCGGGATGGACAATCTTACTTTTTTACCTTGTTTTTTACAAAATTCGTGTTTACCTTTGTAAAAACCTCACCAACTCCTCCTGCCATGCCCAAAATACGCGAAGGTTTCAAAGGTCAGCGAACGATTATAATACCCTCGTTCATAATAGAAAAAATGAAGCAAAATCCGTTGGGAAAGATGCTCTACATTACCGACATCGGGTTCTACCCTACGGCATCGTACCACTACCGGGAACGCACCGCCGATGAAGCCACAGAAAATGTACTCATTTACTGTGTAAGGGGGAAAGGATGGTACTCTCTGGACAAGAAGCGCTATCATGTGACCCAAAACCAGTTCTTCATTCTTCCCGAGCACGAAGCCCACGCCTACGGGAGCCTCGAAGACGACCCGTGGAGCATCTATTGGCTGCACTTCAAAGGCGACATGGCCGCCTTCTTCCGCAAAGGATTCGACGTACCCACACACGTATCCTCCCCGAACAACCAGCCTTTGGAGACACAGCTGCATCTCTTTGAGGAGATATACAACACGCTCGACAACGGCTTTGGCAACAACAACATCATGTATGCCACTACAAGCCTGTTCCACTTCCTGGGGCTCATGAAATATGTGGGAGAATATATCGAAAACAAAAACGAGAGAAGGCATGTAGATGCAACCGACCTTGCCATCGCTTTCATGCAAGAGAACATCAACCGCAAGCTCTCGCTCGGTGAAATAGCCGAGGAGGTAAATCTGTCGGTCTCCTACTTCTCCAACCTGTTTCTGAAAAAGACAGGCTTCTCGCCCTTGCAGTACCTGAACATGCTGCGCATTCGGAAAGCCTGTCATTATCTCGACTTCACCAATATGAAAATCAACCAGATAAGCCCGTTGGTAGGAATCGACGACACCTTCTATTTTTCCCGTCTGTTTACCAAAATCATGGGTATATCGCCCTCGGAGTACCGGGCCCACAAGAAAGGATAGGAATCAATACACCTCCCATTCATATATGCGGGCTATATCGCCGCCGTCACGCACCGGGCCGGTAATATGCAGCCTCACATAGCGGGCCCCGACCTGTGTAGCGAGGTTGCGGTCGGTCACATTCTTGGTATTACCTGTTATTTTGTCTACCGTTTGCCAGGCTTCCTGGGGTGTAAGACGCACTTGCAATTCATAATCTTTTGTTATGAAGGCCGGCGTCTCCTTTCCGGCGTGCATGACCCGCCACCCCTTCACCGGCAACACCTGTCCCAAATCGACCTCGATGTAATTGGGCTTCCCGGTATGAAAATCAGCCCACTTGGTGCGCTCATCGCCATCTATGGCAAAACGCGCCGCCTCGTTTGGCGACGTCGCCCCCGAACATGATACAATCTCCTTGCCCAACAAGAGGTTACGGGTCTCGAAGTTTTTATACACGACATCGGCCTCTCTCATTGCCGTACGGAAAAGAGGGGTGGCCGGTTGCAGGGAAGCCGTTTCTTCGGTAAGCGTAGCTGCAAAAAGAACGATGCGCGAATTGCAGGGCAATACCAGCTCACGAGCCTTGGAGGGCAGGTCTATGACAAACCTAAATATATAGGTGTACTCGTATGCGCAATCTCTGTTCCCATTGAGGTCATGCCGATGCGTACCCACAAAAGCCGGCACCGGCTGCTTCAAATAGGCCTCTGTCTCGCCTTCGTGCCCCCACTGCCCTATAAATCCGCTATAATAGGGGACCTCTATATTATATGGTTTTCCATCGACATAAAACGTAGCGGCATAATCGTCGAGCGTAGAAGCTGCCAGCAAATAGAGCCGGTTGTAAGCCCCGTCTTGCGGCAAGCGGATAGTGTCGCCGAGACACTTCACGCCATTGGCGGCATTCTCGTCGCCCATCACAAAGATGACACCGCCACTATAAAGCGTATCGGGGAAAAGCTCTGCCGCAAAAGAGTGCCCGGCTCCGTCGAAATCGGCCGTATTACGGAACTCGTTATACGAAACGCAACGCAGGTTATAGGGGAGCTGCAACGGACGCGACGCGATGGGTTGCAACGGGTTGCGACAGGGCTGCGGAACAATCCGATAGGTTCGCACACCGTATGCCGGAAGTGCCACTGCAAATGCATTATCCGTGAAAGGGAGCGTATCTTGCACTATCTCGGTTCCATCGCACATAAACACGGCCTGCAACGGAGCCACAAAAGAGAGCCGGGCTTGCGTTGCACGCCCCTGCTTCTCGCATAAGCGTACAATGTAACCGTTGCCGTCCTCGGCCTTTTTCAACGCCATCACTTCTACGCCGGGGTTATCTATCGAGAGCCACGAACAGGCCCTCCCCCACTCTCCGCCGTGGCGCGAGACCGCAAACGCTTTCAGCCCGTTGTCATAAGCCTCGGCACGGCGCGGTATTCCGGCATCCGTTTCATTGCCCTTATGGGCTATCATTGCATACCCAAACGTATGATACCCCATATCCTGCCGGCTCTGATAAAAGAAAGCACTCTCGGCAGCCGGCGTGTGCATGAGAGTAAGGCGCATGGTATGGTCATCGGGCTTGTCCCAGCCATATTTGGCATCGCTCAGTATAGAGATGCCGTAACCGTCAGACGTATCGGCCAACGATACCCAGCGATGGGCATAAGTCTCATACGCCGACGGCCGATTGGAAGGCCGCCCTACCGAACCGATTCCGATATCGTAACGTGCCGTATCGTTTGCCACGGCAAGGGGAAATGCCATCTTCAACAAGGCTCGCCCGGTATGCCAGTCCAACTCGTTACGCACCTCTACACGGTCACTGCCGGAGACCAGACTGATATACTGCAACCAACGGGTGTCGCCATACTTGCGCTCCACACAGAGGGTGGCACGCAAAGCCCCGCACTCCACCAGCGACACACGACAAACATCGAACCGCCCGTCGGGAACGCTCTGTATCACCTGCCACTTGATTTCCCACGCCGGCCATTGGAACGAATCGTTCCGGGTAAACAGCTGCGGGGCGATACTCTCTCCGGGAGCTATCCACTCCCGATTGTAACGCTTGTCGTACCACGACACCATATTGCCGTCGCTGTCGAGGAGGATTCGATAAATGCTGTTTTCGAGGGTGCTGTCGGTAGCCGCCACATCGCTCGTTTCAAGCGACCGGCCGGCCGGCCGCACATCGTAAACGGCCACTCCCATAGGAGAGACAACGGCCTGCAAGAGAAGTTGCACACTGTCGTTTGCATACCCCAGCACCTGCGACGGCACTTTGCGACCCTTCTCGTCATATACCGCATAATACTTGCGGCCTTTCGGGGAAGGCACGTTTACCTCTACCACATCGGTAACGGCATGGGACGACGGGTTGTATATAAGCAACGGCATACCCTTCACCCGCGTATCCAGCCTGCGGCTCAGCGTGGCAAGCGAGGTTTCAAGAACGTCCCCAAACTGCCGCAGGGACAACAGCTCGTCGTTCCACGAATAGGTATAGGCGCGAGGGATAGACGTCCCGGTCAAATCGTCGTGAAATTGATGCCATACAAACCTTTTCCAAGCCGCATCGAGGGTCGCAGCCGGGTAACTGCCGGGCAGTAACCAGTCGGCGACAACAGCCGCACGCTCGGCTGCCGCTGCCAATAGCTCATTCTCGCGGTTATATAACTTCATGGCCGCCTGCGAGGTATAGCAGGCATTTCCATGCACATCCATCAACATCTCGCCTTTGTATATGGGCAATTCGGGATGCGCCTCCAAAGGCCAGAAATCGCGATACATATCATCGCTTGCCGCCGATACGACATGCACCCTGCCCTCTTTTCCTACGGCATTCTCTACCGCCTCGACAGAACCTATGGTAGGCGAACCGCCTATATCTCCCGTTCCATAATAGTGATAGACGGCCCGTACGGGCGACGACATCGCCTTGTCATAAAGTTCACGACTGTCGGACAACCTCTCATCGGGTGCCCACACACGGCTGTAATCGAAAGCATTGGCGGCTGCCGCTATACGGCTGCCGTCGACACCTTCCCATACACCGAAGGTAAAGGGATACTGCCCGTTTGCCGTCAACGCCGACCCTCGCCATTGCAGTTTTTGCGTAGAAAAACCTATCAGGTTACAGTGTGCGGCAATCGTAGGCAGGTTGTACGGAAACCCGAAACAGTCGGGAAGATATATATCGGACGACGAGAGGCCAAACTCACGGCGATAAAACGTCTGACCCAGCAGGATGTTGCGTATCAACGACTCGGACGACGACACCACAACCTCGCAGGCTTCCCACGATGCCCCGGCCACATGCCACCGGCCGGCAGCAATCTGTTGTTTCACGCGGCGATACAAGTCGGGATAATACTCCTTCATCCACGCATATTTCACACCGCCCTCGAAGTTGAATATATAAGAAGGGTAACGTTCCAGCAAGAAGAGGTTCTGCCGCGCCGTATTGGGCAGATACTCATTGATGGTTGCGGTGACATCCCAGTTCCACTGAGAATCGAGGTGTGCGCCCCCCACCAAATATGCCACGGGGGCATTGCCGGGCTCTTGGGCGAATCCCCGGCATACCCCCATGACTGAAACAAGCAATAGAGATATGATATGTTGTCTTATCATTACTTACATGCTATCTGTTATAAGGTTCTACAACCAACCGATACGAACCGCCATCGAGCAAGGCGGCATCGAACTCCATCGTCACCGTCCGCTTCTCGCCGGGCATAAGCGTAAAGTAGTTGTCATTCATGAGCACCGGCAGGATACGCTCGCCATCGGTCGTGCGCACAGGCTTTACGTGCACGGCGAAAGCTACCGGGGCGCTCTTCGGATTAGAGACGACCGCCGTAATCGTGGCACGGCCATCCTTCTCGACAAGTTTCGACGAGACCTTCACCTGTGCCTGCGGCAGCGAGTTGAGCGCCGTAAAATCGCGGCGGTCGCTGTTGCCCCTCCAATAGAAATTCTCGGAGAGCAGATTTCCTTCGCTGTCGGTGAGCCGCAAGCGGATGAAATGCGTATCAGAGAGCTCCTCGGCGACCGGACTTCCGCCCAAGACGTCGAAGTTCCATAACGAATAGCCATACCACCATCCGCGTTCTATGCCGAACATGCGCACATAACGGGCATCTACCTCGGGGAAAAGTATCTCCTTGACCCCTTCGCGCCCCTCATAGGTCTTATAGACTTCGTTCCATGTACGGGCATCGTCCGACACCTGTATTTTATATGCTTTACCATACGATGCTTCCCAGTTGAGCCGCACGCCGCCCACCGGCTGCTTGCTACCCAAGTCTACATAGAGCCATTCGTTATCGGCCACACGCGACGACCAGCGCGTGTCGCTCTTCCCATCGGTGGCATCGGCCGGCGAACTATACTCTGACGAAGAGGCATACGTGGGCTTGCCCAAAGAGATAATCTCCCGCTCACGGGCAAACGGAATGGTCATACACTCCACAGCCGTATTGGAAGGAGAGTCGAATCTGACACGCCGCGTATAGGCCGGCACCTCCTTACCATCGAGATTATATACCTTCACCTCGGCCTGCAACCCCGAGAAGTCGCGTGCCGTGGTATTGGCCACCTTAACGGCATCGGTTACAGGATTCCAAAAGATATGCAACGGCTCGCAAGCGCTCTTGGCCCCCCAATATGCCCCCGTAAGGTCATAGTAGTAATCGTAGGTTTGCCATACCATCGAGGGATATGACGACTGTCCCATCCATATCATGATACCCGAGGCATCGTCCCACATGTGGTCGAGCCAGCCCTCATACATGGCTTTGTTGGTTTGTATGTTCAGCAGCTGCGCCTTGCGGCAATACTCCTCTATGCCATCGGGAGCGCCAAACCCCTTGGTAAGCAAAGCATCGTACTGCACATGGTCGGCATTGGCAGCCGAAGGGCCGAAGTAGTGGAAGTTCCACATCTCGTCGCGAGGCCACCAGTTTTCACGAGGCATAAACTTGATGAAGCTGTCGTAGTTGGGCATGACAGCCGTACCTATCTCCGTACGGAAACCCCACCCGCGAGCCGGGTCGCCTTCGAGCCCGTCGGGATATTCAAGGAAATAGTAGCGGGGGTCGAAAGCCTTCCACATACCGCTGCCGGTAAGGCCGTCGGCGTGCGAGTTGGCCTGAAAATAACGGTCTCCGCCGTCGAAAGTACGTATGTTTTCGGCCATCCAGCCTTCGAGAGGAGGTTGCGGGTTAGACTCGTTATCGCCGCACCACACGGCAATACACGGATGGTTGCGCAGACGTTTTATCTTCTCTACGACGTTGAAATTGAATACATGGATGTCATACGGCAGATTGGGATTGGAATTTATCCAGAAGTCATCCCACACCATGATACCGTGACGGTCGCAAGCCTCGTAGAACTCTTCGTCGGTCGTAACTCCCAACCAGTTGCGTATCATGTTGAAGTTCATACGGCGGTGCAAATCGACCTTCAAATCATACTCCTCACCACGACAGCGCAACATATACTCGGGCATACCCCAGTTGGCACCTTTTACAAATACAGGCACGCCGTTGATATAGATGTGGAAGGTATTGTCGTTCTTGTCATAGGAGTATTGGCGTATGCCAAAGGTAACCTCCTGCGACTGCGAAACAGTATCGTCTACCTTCACCTCAAAACGGCAGCTATACAGATTGGGCTCGCCATATCCGTTCGGCCACCACAGGCGGGGATTGTTGATGCAAAGTTGCGGGAAATAACGCTTGTCGAACCTGAGCGTGCGCATGGCATTGCCATCGAGCTCTACCTCCTGCGAAAAAACGACATTCCCGGGAGTGATTGTACCCGTAACAACCGCACGAACCTTCTCGGGCGAGTTGTTGCGCACATCGAGCGCAACGGAGAGCTCGGCACGCGCCCGCGAAGGGAGCGAGGTGCGAATCCACGGGTCAACCAGCGTAACACGCCCCGTATTGGAAAGATATACCTTATCGGTAATACCGCTATTGAGACCGGGCACATAGGGCATCCAGTCCCAGCCGCCGCTACACAAATAGGTAGGGCTGCCGTAGTTGGCCAGCGGCGTTTGCGGAATGTGTACCAAGACCGCCAGCACGTTCATGCCGTCGCGTTTCACTTCCCGGGTAACATCGAAACGGCCACGGTGCATAAAACCGTCGAGTGTGCCCAGCAGCTTCCCGTTGAGGTAAATATCGGCCTTGCGGTTTACGCCGTTGAAATTGAGCCACACATACTCCTTGTCAAAATCCTGCGGCACGGCAAACTCGGCCCGATACCAGAAACTGCGGTCGTACTTGGCACGGTCTACCCGCGCAATGTTATCGCCGAAATTGGGGTCTTCTTCCAGACCCGCGGCTACATAGGAGGCAAATACAGTGCCGGGAACTATGGCATCGACCCACGACGAAACATCGAACCCGGGCGACATAACAGCTGCCGGCTCGGCAACATCGTCCTGTGGAGCCACTTTCCACAAAACATCCTCATCACTATGCAGATACACCGGAGATGCGACAGCCGAAAGGGCAAGACACATCACTACACAAACAAGCATACTTTTTCTCAACATATCCTACAAATATTACGGTATCACAATAAAGTTCATCGTTTTACAACCTCGGTCGTTCCATCGGCATAGGCGATACGAACGATATAACGTGCTCCCAAACCGGGCAGAGCGACAACTGTATCGCAACCGCTCACCGCAACCTGCGAAAGCAAGTTGCCACCGAAGTCATATACTGCCACTTGTGCCATCTCCTTTTGCGTCGTCAACAAGAGCGATTGCGAACCGCGCACAACCTTGGCAGCAGATACCTTTGTCAAACCTACGCCCGACACATCTATGCCTACAAGATGGAATGCGCTCCAATCCATGTCGGCCTCATACAACGGCAATTTCGTGGCATCGACCGCCAAGGTCACATTCTCTACGGCTACACCGCCAAAAGCCTCGTACCCTACCAACGGCAACGTCTGGGCAGGACAGAATATAGAATCGAGAGCCGTACAGCCCGAGAAGGCCCAGTCGCCCACAAACGTGAGGTTGTACGACAACGATACCTCCTGCAACGAGGTGCAACCGAGGAATGCCGATGTGCGTACCTCCTGCACACTTTGCGGCAACCTCACCTGCTGCAACGATGTCGTCCCATAGAACATGCTGCCCTCGACAATATCGAGCGACCACAGGTGCGACCAGTCGGCCTTATCGACCGCCGTGTACATAAAGGCGCCCTCGCCTATGCTGCCGACCGATTGCGGCAACTCTACGGCCGAAAGGCTTGAACAAGAGGCGAAAGCATAATCGCCTATGGTAGAGAGGCGTGTTGCGGCAGAAAAGTCGAGCGTACCCAATTGTGCATTACCGCGGAATACATCGCTGCCCAAGGTTTCCAACGAAGAACCAGCGGCCACATCGAAACTCATCATGACAACATCATAAGCAAAAGCCGCATCTCCTATCTCTATAACCGAGGCCGGCAAAACGAATTGACGCAGACGATTGCAACGCGAGAATGCTCCATTGCCTATGTATTGCAGCTCCTGCAACGACTCTACATTGGTTTCACGCAAGACATTGCACAAATAGAAGGCATTGTCTCCTATACTGCGTGTCGAAAGAGGAGCCGAGAAAGAGGTCATCCTATTCATACCGAACGACTCTTGCGGCCGGGAAAAGGCATTGGCCGGGATAGCATCGGCTGCATAGGCCGTGCCCTCTACTTCGCAAGCCGCAATGGTAGCTTCCGTCATATCGATAGAAGAGATACGCGTAAGGCTATCGCGGATAAAGAAGAAGTCGCGAGCATCCACCGTACCTGTGATTTTCATATCGCTCAACGTAGTATATTCCTCCTGCGGTACAAGCTCCGAGAGCGTACCGGGTTGCGTCACCATAAATTCTGTCACATCTTGCGCCGTTGCAGCAAGAGAAGCAAAGAGCAACAAAGCTCCCATGAAACATCTATTGTTTTTCATAAGTTACAATATATCGAATTTATATTTAGTCATATACGAATATGTTTCACCGTAACGCAAGAGCGTCGAAGGGAAAGTAGGATGCGAAGGAGCATCGGGATAGAATTGTGTTTCGAGACACGCACCCGTAGCAGGCAAGAGAGGCTCACCCTGTTTTCCCTCGGTACCGGGAAGAAAACCTGCCGAGTAGAACAAAACCGCGGGAAGCGACGTATCGACAACCATGCGCCGCCCGCTGGCCGGATGCGACAGGAGTGCAGCTCTGCGCATAACCCCGGGCTCTCCCAAGAGATAGCAATGATTGTATCCGCGATTCCACTCCAACTGCCGATGCGTCATGTGCAGGCCGTCGCCTATGGCGCGAGCCGACGTAAAATCGAAGGGCGTACCTGCGACGGGAGAGAACTTGCCGGTGGGGATAAAGGCGGCATCGGTATCGAGCATCGTATCGGAACATATCTGCAACAGATGGTCGTCGACAGGTCGCGCGTTGCCCGAAAGATTAAAATATGCATGGTTGGTCATATTGATGCACGTGTCACGGTCTGTCACGGCCCGATGGCATATCGAGAGGTTGTGACTGTCATCGAAACAATAATCGACCTCGGCATGTACCTCACCGGGGAAACCACCCTCCAAATGGGGAGATACCAGTGTAAAACGTATGCCCTGCGGCAACCATTGCCAGCCCCACACCCGGCGGTTCCATCCGTGAAACCCGCCGTGGTTGGTATTGACCCCGTCATTCGCGTCAAGCCTATACTCCACACCACCTATCATCACACGGGCACGGGCTATGCGGTTGGCATACCGCCCTACCGTAGCTCCTATATAACAGGTATCGTCTATGTAGCCCTGCGCCGAAGGATACCCTAACAACACATCGGCCAACCGACCTCGGGCATCAGGCATACAAGCCGACACCCACGTTGCACCAAGGTTTGTCAGCTCTACATACGCACCGTCGGCAGCTGTCAGACGAAACAGAAAGAGCGGCTCACCTGCATATTCGCCCCATTGTTTATAACTCAACTCCATATACGCTCCTATAAGCATTCGCTCTATTCCTCACCCGGCAAAACCATGCCGGGTGAAAGGAAAAAGAGAGCTCAAATTTATTTGATGAATTTATACGCAATGCTGCTACCTCCGGTATCCATACCGCGATAGAGATAAACGCCTTTACCCAGCGCAGCCACATCTACTTCGTTGTGAAGGCCATGCACCTGCAACTGGCAGACACCAGCCACATCATATACCACGCTGTCGACAACCGATACATTTCCTGCAAATCGCAGCATCTGGGAGGCCGCATCATAGTAGCACGCTGTTGCATCGCCGCTTACCGCAGCCACACGGCTGTCATCATAGGGATATATCTTGTAAAGGAGAGCATCGTAACGACGCACTACAACCGTCCATGTATCATCACTTATATCCTTGTCGCCGGTCCACAATTCGTGGAACATATACTTCACGCCGGGAGTAAGCCCCAAACGACCGAAATCGAAAACACAATCGCGTTTCTGTATCGTGTAGTTAAAAGCGGCCACATAAAGCGTATCACCCACATTATACATAAACATATCGGCAGCTCCATCACCGACAACACTCTCTACGGGCTTGAAAGCCTTCGTCACACGAGCCACTTCATTGACATCACGATTGGTGGTGAACATACGTGCCCGTTCTTTGGCTGTTTCAGAACCTTCGTTGCTGAAATCGTCACCCAAGATAAAAATACCGGTAATGACCGATGAGGTTACCCTTGCGCGGTTTTCCATATACGTAGCGCCATTGAGCACCACGTGGTCGGCATCGTTATAAGAATATACATGGTCGAGCCACCAGCCATAGGTGAGCGAGTTGAGGGTATATTCGGTCTCCGAGATGCTGCGGTAAGAGTCGCAACCGATACGGCGGCTATGAGCATAATTGGCCGGGAAGAGGGGGGCAATAGAGAGGTTGATAAACATGCGGTCGCCCACCAGCTCATTGAGGTACTGCATTCCTTGCGAATAGGCTTGGATGCCGGTAAACACCTCGGGGTCGTAGTGCTTGCCCTCTAACGCGCCGTGCGACATGAAATCTATCTTGACAAACTCATATCCCCAATCGAGGAACTGCCCAAACTGATATGCCATGCGAGCTCGCGTAGCAGGATGCGTGGGGTCGAGAGCATATCCGCCGTCTATCTCCTGCACCTTGCCGTTGTTGTCATAGAGGTAACAATCGCCATATTTATATTGATTATTTGTTCCGGGAACATATACATCGGGATTTTTACCCCACTCGGTAAAGGGTGTCCAGTAGATACCTGCCTTTTGGCCGGCTTGGTTGCAACGGCGCACAAACGACATGTGATTGCGGATAGAGAACCCATAATCCCAGAAAGAATCAAGTCCTATAAAAACAGTGCTGTCGGCATTGAGGAAACCGGCAGGTTGCAGTTCATTAGCAAAGAAATCTGAAACGGCACATGCCTTGTCGTAGTTGATATCGTCTTGTATCGCACCCCAACTGTTCCAACCGAAGGGTTTGGCAAACTTGCAAGCAAGAGGCGGTGCCACCGAGGCGCAAAGGTCGGCATAAGTCTCCATACCGGTACGCCAGTCATCGAAGTATCCTACCATCACCATAGGCGATTTGACCGTCTTGCCAACCACTGCGCCATGCGGAAGCACATCGTGAGTAATCTCGTATGATACTGCACCTCCATAAACCGTCAGCGACTGCAAGTCGGCACTGCCCGAAGTCTCGGCAGCGATACCCGTTTTCCATACATCGTGCTCTATGGCTCCTGTCACCAATCCTTGACGGGTGTCGGCATTAAAGAGTGCCGATACATTGAAACTCAATGGATGCGAAGTGCCAAAAGAGGTGGTCTTGTAACGCACCCACATGTCGTTATCGAAGGGTACAAAGAGCGCATAATTGGGTTCACCGTCTAACACCTGCGCAGCAGCACCTGCATGCACGGGAGCCATATAATTGATAGTCAGATCCTCATCGGATGTGACAGAAAACTGGGTGAGGACAAAATCCTTATCCTCATATATATTGTATGAATGTGTAATCTCAGTTATAGGTTGGGCCGTTGTACGCCCCTTTACAACAAGCTGTACGCCTGTACCGGTCTCGTCGCTCAACTGTGAACTCGAAATCGTTATATCGGTAAGAGATGAATAAGAGAGTCTGTTGTCATTAAGCCCCCAAACGGCTTCGTTTGAAGAAAGAATCACACGTTCGCCACGCGAGAGAGTAGCCTGTCCGTCGGCACCTACCGCAAGTGTCCAATCGCCGGCCGTGATGGTCTCTTGTGCATGTGTATGCAACGACAAACAAGAGAGTAAGAAAAAAGATAATAACAAGGAATTTCTCATAGCTAAACAGATAAAGATATAGAAAAGAGGATATCTCCCAAGATGAAATATGAAATCCACGCGGCGCGGACACGCCGCGTGGATTTATATGAGAAGAACCCACACTCGGTCTCTAAACCGATATAAACACTAAAAG
The DNA here is from genome assembly GCA_900542255.1 of uncultured Porphyromonadaceae bacterium. Lineage (GTDB taxonomy): Bacteria > Bacteroidota > Bacteroidia > Bacteroidales > Barnesiellaceae_A > Barnesiella_A > Barnesiella_A excrementipullorum. The sequence goes on along the minus strand of UQMR01000012.1, from coordinate 15,688 downwards.
GGAGGAGACCGGAATGGGGTTCAAGAAGGCTATCAGAGAACTACTTTGTCAACAGCTACACCGTCAGCAGCATTTACTTTCACTACATAAACGCCACCTTGCAAAGCAACCTCGGCAACACCGTTGGCTGCGCAGTTACCGGCAGCAACTTGTGCACCATTTACGCTGTAAACTGCATACGAAACAACGGCATCGCTACCATTAACGATGTTGATTTCGCCATTAGCCACAAACGTCTTAACGCTCTCGCTCTCTACAGCATTCACACCAGCTGTTGCATTGGTAAAGGTGCTACCGCAGAAAGAGTTGTCGACAGCTTGTACACCAAACGTATAATCGTTGATGTTCATACCTTTGAAACGATAAGAGAGCGTGTTGAGCAAAGCATTCGTACGGTTTACTTTGAGGAAACCGGTGTTAATGTCGGCAGGTGACAAGCAGAAAATCTTACCGTCGTTGCCTTTGGCATAAACGTTGTAACGAAGAGCCTCAGAAGGAGTCGTATCATCGGTAGCAGCTTGCCATGTAAGAACAACATCGGCACCCTCTTGTTTAACGCTGGTTACCTGCGGTGCAGTAGGTGCTGCATTAGCAGCGAAAGTGCTGGTATTTACAACCAGATAGTTGGGCCAAGTAGGATTCTCGGGCGTATCACCGCCACCGTCGCGATAACCGAAGAGTGAGATATCGAGCTTGCCATCGTTGTTGTAATCGACGAAAGTGATGTCGCCGTCACGGGCACGGGCTGCATCGGGATATACCTCTGTGGCATCTGTAAATGAGTTGTCGCCGTTGTTGAGGAAAAGTTTAACGGGGCTTCCGTTGCACCAGCCGATAGACATATAGTCCATCCAACCGTCGTTGTTGATATCGCCGAAACCTACCGAGCTGTTAGAACCAGCCAAGCCGGTAACTGTCTCATCGAGAGAGGTAAATGATGTGCCGTCGCCATTGTTGATATAAACGCGGGCTACATGATCCCAGCTCAATGTAGAGGCGCTGCGGCCTGTCTCTATGATATCCATCTTGCCATCGTTGTTGACATCGATGGGGAAGAGTGTACCTTGGTGCGAACCAAAACCGAAACCTGTTACAGCTGTAAAGGTCATGTCGCCATCGTTGAGGTAAACGGTAGGCGTACCGGCATCACCCATATCATCGTTGTAACCGCCGATAACGAAGTCCATCAAACCATCGTTGTTGAAGTCGGCTGCATAAACGGTCGTACCGCTCATGGGGATGAACTCGGGATTAGACATCAGCTCGAAAGAACCATTTTGCGTATTGCGGAACAAACCGATATAACGCTTAGTGGTCTCCTCGAAAGGAGCATAACCGCTTACGAGCAAGTCGGTCCAACCGTCATTGTCGAAATCGGCAGCGGCGAAGATGATACCCTTGCAATCTTGTCCGTCGGGAGAGAGTTGCGGAAGCAAATCTTCGATATCATAATTTTCTACCAAATTATAATTGCCCGAAGGACCTTCGTTGTGGAAGAAATAAGTCATTGAGGTAGAAGCCTCGTTGCCATCCATTCTACCGGCAACAATCAGGTCGAGACAACCATCATTGTCATAATCAATCCAAGCGGCAGCTCCTACCGAAAGCTGAGCAAAAAACAAGTCGGTTTCTTCTGTAACGTTCGTGAAAGTGCCGTCTGTTTCCTGACGATACAACCCTACGTGCGGGCCTTGTCCCTGACCGGCTACGATAAAATAGTCCATCAGACCGTCGTTGTTATAGTCGGCCCATGCCAACGTACCGGCAGCCGTCATTTCAGAAGCAAAAGCAACATCAGTTTTCACCTCGAAAGAGGGTGCTACCGGAGCCGCCATAGCTACCATGGCAGTTCCTACTGCCAAAGAAGCGAGTAATTGTCTTTTTTTCATAATGAATAGAATTAAAATGTTAAACAAATTATCTAAGAAATCCATGCGGGTCAATCACGGAGAGACCCGCATGGCGATACAGAGAAGAAGTTATTACTTCAAGCCGGGATTTTGGTCGGCCTCGGTAATAAATTCGTTTTGCGTAATTTCAGTGTATGGAATGGGGAAACGCTTGTGAGCATCGGTCATGTTGCCCGACTCGGCAGCCCACGGATTGCGCAATGTTGTGTACTCAACATATTTGCCGGTGCGGAGCAAGTCGTAACGGCGCCACATCTCGCCCATCAACTCGCGCATACGCTCGTCGAGAATCTTTGTGCGGAACTCATCGGCTCCCATACCGGGATTCCAAGCCATTTCGGCCGGCAGGTTCCAGTTCCAGGCACGAGCACGCACCTGATTGTTTACTACATTGACAGCCTCCGAAGTGTTGCCTGTCTCGTTGAGCGCCTCGGCATAGAGCAGAAGCACATCGGCATAACGCAAGTAATAGGTATTCTTACCACAGTTCCAGAAAGTTTGGTCGAGCTCTACGATACGCTCATCCTCATATTTCTTGATATGCGGGTCTAACTGGTCGTCACCGAAACCGGGAGTTGCCGAAGAGGCCTGTCCGTTCCAGGTAAACTCATAGCGCAAGCTGGCATCTTTACGGGTATCGCCATCTTCCCACACACCGCCATTGGCAACGGTGCTGTAAGCATATTGTGTAGGAACGGCCTCGTCGTAACCGCCGAAGGGGCAGCGTTGGTTCCAACCCGAAGCGGCACGCGTACCGCAGTACCATTGCAGGTAGTTGAGGTCGGTAGTGTTGTTGAAGTAGAATGTCCACAACGACTCTTGGTCACAAGAAACATTGGGGTCCCACAAGTCGCTATAATTAGTCATCAGTGAGAAACCGCCATTATTGACTATATCTTGCAAAAGTTCGAGAGCCAGGTCGTAACGACGATATTCAGAAGTCGGTTCGGCTGCCATATATACTTTGGCAAGCATAGCTTTTGCCGTCCACGTGGTGGGGATACGGCCGTCGCTTTGACGTGAATCGGGCAAATAGGTCATGGCTTTCGTATAGAGATCTACCATTTTCTTATACACCTCATTGAGCGATTTTCTGCCCGAGAGTTGCACCGAGCCATCTTCGGCAATCGTAGTCAAAGGAATTTCTCCCCAGTAGAAAGTAAGCTCAAAATAAGCCGTTGCCTCATAGAAAGCAGCTTGTCCAATGTATGACTTCAACTCGGTTTGACGCGACTCTTCAACGGTGCTGAGTTGCGGTTCGAGATAATGGAGAGCTTGAGCGGCTTGTACAGCCACGGGGAAACGCAAGTTCCAGAGCTCGGCAAAATAGGGGTTCTCGCTGTTATAAAGGGGCGAGAAGTCGTCGAATGCGCCTTTTGTAAGGTCATTGTGTTGGGCTTCACCTATTTTCAGCTCATCGGTACCGTGATTTACGCGCAAACCTTCGCGCGAGATGCGGCACTTGCGCAAGTTGGAGTACAATCCGTTAAGATAGGGCTGAATGTTGTCCATATCCGAAAGGACTTGCTCTATGGAGAGCGACGTTTGCGGCTCTTCAATCAGGAAATCGCTGCAAGCAGGCATAGCAGCCAAGCCTACTGCCAAAGCGAAAATATTTAATTTCTTAATAACCGATTTCATAATGGTATAGTATTTAAGGATTAGAAAGTAATATTCAAACCGCAAACAATCATGCGAGTAGCAGGATACCAGTCGCCCATTTCGGGGTCATAACCTTTATACTTGGTAGCCGTGAGCAGGTTGTTTCCTGTAACATAGAGACGCAAGTTCTCGATGTATGCTTTTCTCGTAAGCTCGGCGGGGAAGGTATAAGACAGTGTCACGTTGGCGAGACGGAAGAACGAAGCATCTTGCAACGATATATCGGTTTCACTACGCGAATAGCGGCCGCTGGCAAAGAATGCACGCGGGATGGTAGTGCTGGGGTTATCGGGTGTCCAACGGTTGAGCATGTCGGCATGTGCCGTAGCCACGGGCATACCCGAAGTATTCAGGAGCGTCTCATACAGAGAGCTGACAGCCTTGGCTCCATAAGAGAAGTTGCAGAATATATCAAGCGAAAGACCTTTCCAAGAGAGTGTCGTAGAGAGACCGCCATAGAACAAGGGGTCGCTGCTACCGGCAATATAACGGTCTTTATCATCGATAGTACCGTCGTTGTTGCGGTCTTTGGGAAGCACGTCACCGGCTTCGATAATGCGACCGGTAGCCTCGGAATATTTCTTGGCGAGAGCCAAGTCCTCGGGTGTGTTTTGTATAATACGGTCGAACTCGTAGATATAGAAGTTATTGATAGACTCGCCGATGAAAAGGTTACCGGTCGTCTGGATTTCGTTGTTGCTATATCCGCCAAGGTTGTAGATGTAAGTAACATCATCATAGAGCTTGGTAACTTTGTTACGGTCGTGTGCGATGTTGAAACCTACGGTCCATGTCCAGTCTTTGGTCTGTATGGGAGTTGCATTGATAGCAAACTCAACACCTTGGTTGGTCATACAACCCACGTTATCCATTTTTCTAAGATAACCCGACGAAGCAGCCATACTACGCATCATCAACAAGTTGTCGTTATCGATATGGAAGTAGTCTATCGAGAAGTTAAGACGGTCGTTCCATGCACCGAAGTCCAAACCTACGTTGACCTGTTTTTGCTCTTCCCAGCGGAGGTCGGGGTTACCAAATTCACCGCCATTGGTGAAGATAACGCTTTCGAGGCTGGTCGAGGGCGAGAAGATAGTGTAGTATTTGTAACGGTCGATATTTTGGTTACCGGCAACACCATAACCTATGCGAAGACGGAGGTTGTTGATGTCGCGAACCGACTCCATGAATTTCTCATTGGCGATATTCCACGAAGCAGCCACCGAGGGGAAGAAACCCCACTTGTGGTTGGGACCGAACTTCGAAGAACCATCGAAACGACCCGTAAGGGTAATGTAGTAACGTGCATCGTAAGAGTAGTTGGCACGCAACATATAAGAAGCGAGGGTCGAAGCCCAGAAGTCAGAAGCATACCATACATTCTCTTTATCGGCAGCACCGCTCATGTTTTTATAACCGAAGAGGTCGTTGCCGTAACCTTGTGCGTTTATCTGGTTGTAGTTGCCCGACAAGCGCGAGTAGCTCATAGAGAAGAGAGCCGATACGCGGTGTACGTCATTGAACGTATTGCTGTACTGTACCGAGTTATCCCAAGCCCACTCTACGTTGCGACCTTTCTTTTGAACAGATTGTCCGTCGCGACCGTTGTTGATACTCTCGGCCGACTTGGTTCCGTAGTAAGAGTAGTCTTCGTAGTTCTGGAAGTTGAGTGAGAAGGTAGAACGGATATCAAGACCCTTGATGGGGTTGATATTGACATACGATGTACTGAGCAAACGAGAAGAGATAAGGTCTCTCTCGATATATTTGGTAAGCAGAGGGTTGGTAGCCGACTGGTTCTCTACCAAACCGGTGAGCATATAAGTATAGTCCTCACTGGGTTCCAAGAGCGGACATGCAGTAAGTGCGCTATAAAAGATATCGCCCTTGCTGGGAAGCTGCTCAGAGTAAGAGAATGAGTTGTTGGTACCTACCTTCAACCAAGATTTTATCTCTTGCTCTACATTGACTTTACCTGTGAAACGCTCGTAACCGGTCTCTATAACCTGACCTTTCTGTTGGTTGTAGCCGAAAGAGATATAGATATTACCCTTGTCGGTAGCCTTTTGGAAGCTGAGCGAGTGGTTCTGTTCCAAACCGGGTTGTGTAACCATATCGAGCCAGTTGTAGCTCATGCCGTTGTTGAGGGCATTCAGCTCGCGCTCCGAGAAGGCCTGGTTACGTCCGGGCTCACGGGTGTAGTAGATACGCTCTGCCTGACGTTGGATTTGCTCCTCGGTCCAGGTAGGATGTTTATAACGCAACTCGGAGTTGACATACGACTCGGCACGGAGATCGAAGAGCTGCTCACCGTTGAGGAAAGGAATGGTTTTCGTAAAGTCTTGGAAACCTACCCATCCGTCGTACGAGAGGCGGCCCTCTTTGCTCTTACCTTTCTTGGTGGTGATAATGATAACACCATTGGCACCGCGGGCACCATAGATAGCCGTAGCCGAAGCATCTTTCAAGACATCGATAGACTCGATATCGTTGGGGTTAAGTGCATCGAAACCGCTATCCATTACCAAACCGTCGACTACATAAATCGGGTTTGTTCCATAAGAGATAGAGTTGTTACCGCGCACTTTGATAGATGCCGTTTCACCGGGACGGGGGCTGCTCTTTACATACACACCGGGAACCCGTCCTTGCAGAGCTTGGTTAATATCGGCGGTAGGAACATTTTTAATGTTGTCGGCAGAGAGGTGTTGCACAGAACCGGTAAGGTCGCTCTTCTTCATGGCGACACCGACAACAACTACTTCATCCATCTCAACAGCATTTTCAACGAGATAAATTCTCATCTCCTCCTTGGAAGTAGCCTTCATGGCAAGGTCATTGTAACCGATATAGGAGAATTGAAGCGTCTCACCATCCTTGGCTTTGATGGTAAACTTTCCGTCCATGTCGGTCATGGTTCCTACACTACTGTTCTCTTTTACGACAATGCTGACTCCCACCATGGGATCGCCCGAGCTTTTGTCGTAAACCACTCCTCGCACCTGTGCAGATGCAACCGCGGGAAGCGTCATCAACAACACTAAAAGTGTCCTAAATGAGTAATTTTTCATGATAAATTGGTATTAGTATTTGATGAATTGTAACGTTTTCTTCATATCGGCAGTAACGACGACAAAGCAATACACTCCTTTGTCGACGCCCTCTAACGAAACCGAAAAATGCGATGCGGGCAAAGTCGCATTAACCGGTACGACACGTCCCAGCATATCGGCCATATAGACTGCCGTGACGGGCGAGGCGCTCTCGACACTGACAGCCTCTCCTGCCGGACGATAGGAGATTTTTATGGCATCGTCGCCACCGGCCACGGTGTTCTCTATTCCGCCCTGCCCCTTGGGATAGATGCGCATGGCCATTCCACCACCGTTGGCAAGGTAGTAGGAAATCTTGCTTTCGCTATTGAGTTCTATTGTCTCTATGGCACAATCGGTGGCTTCGCGGTTCGACATATCGGTATCCTTTATGACGTATGCCTCATACTCTTCGCCGGGGGTAAGGAAAGAGAAGTCTATCTCGACCGTACGGCTGTAATTGCTCTCCTCGCGCAAAGCATTGTTCATGGCACCTACATACCATTCATCGCCCGAGCGGCGGGCCATGACGATATATTCGCCCATTTCGCCCTGCAAAGGCAGCGTCTCATCCCATACGGTAGGCACTCGTTTGAGGAATTCCATTATCTCGGGCACCTTACGGTACTCTACCGGCGAGTCGCTCACGAATCCCAGCGCCTGGTGGAATACAACATACATCGCCATAGCATTGGCCCGTGTGCCCCACATATCGGGACGACCCGTAGGCTTGATTCTGAAACGGCGATAAGTACAGTTGCTCAACATACCGGGAGTTGCGTCGACCGAACCGCCCAACATACGCAAGAAGGGGAACTGCACCATATAGGTAGGATTGCAGGAATAGTCCCATTTATTGTTTTCAAGCCCGTGTACGGCTTCGTAGCTGATAATATTGGGATATGTACGGTTCAAGCCCGTGGGTTTGGGACACCCGTGCATAAGCAAGAGCATCTGCCGCTGGGCTGTAAGCTCGGCCATACGGGTGAGCCAGCCGATAGCTATTTGGTCGTCGCGCGCTATAAAGTCTACCTTTATACCTGCAATACCATAGCGTTTGAAGCGGTCGAGACGGGCCTCATCGTTAAGCATCATGTTAAAGAAGTCCCACACAAAGATGCGTACGCCACGCTCGGCGGCATACTGGCACAACTCTGCCATATAACCTTCGTCCCAGCCGGCATCGCAGGTCATATATTCCAGGCCATACTCGGCACAAAAATCTACCCAGTATTTATAGAGTTCGAGGGTACGAGGCTCATCGGGACCGTTGGGGATGTCTACTCCTTCGAGCACACCGTCGACCAACCAGTCAAAGCCCGTCTTACCGGCCTTTATCCAAGAGGTATCGGCCAGTTTCTGCGGTTTGGCGAGCTTATAAATAAAGTCGTTATTGAGCAACTCTACATCGCTGCGCGAAACAATAATACCGCGCCACGGATACTCACGCGTACCCACCGTACGGGCTATATAATCGTATCGCGACAATACGGCCTGCGAATCGTAGATACTCGAATTTTGTATGGTATTGGGATACTGTGCCCACTTACCATGCAGGTGGCCATCGGCCGTACTACGCAAGAACATGCCGGGATAATCATCTATATCAGATTCTATAATGGTAAGACCCAGGCCTGTATCTTCGTACTTTATCATCATGGGGTTGACGCTAAACAACCCGTCGGGAATAGCGGCCGCCGACTCGTACTTTTCGTACGAAAGCTCCCACTGCGACATACTCTCGGGAGCCTCTGAGAACCATACCGCGGGGTTGCCGGCAAAAGTAAAGTCGACAACCTCGTCGGTAATGATTATGTCCCCGTCGATACGCGTTACCAAACGCCATGCCACACCCTCATCATAGGCGCGACACACGAGCGAATAGTCGCCCAGATTGAGCGTCATTTCATTGTAATTCTCGTAAACCGACGGATTTTCTCCTATAACAACCTTTATTTCACCTTCAACATGATTTCGTTCTACCGAATTTATGACAGGATTACTGCCCACTACACCATACTGTCTGATATCCAATCCTACCGGGGTAGTGGCAAGCTGCTCGCCATCGACAAGCAGTGCAACCGCGAGCTGCTCTCCGGCGGAAACACTGAGTTGAATGTTTCCGTCGGGCGATGCAACTACGTAACTCTCTTGGGCGGCAATCGAGCCGCATGTACACGTTGCCGCCAAGAGCGATGATATCAACAACTTAAAAGACTTATTCATAACAATTATTCTTCTGTAAGGCGAATGATTTTGCTATCAAACTGGTTATACATCGGGAAGCGTATCCCGTACTCCATCAGATAAGCGCCTGTATATGTCTTGCCTTCGAGCGGAGTAAACCATGAGTAAGTGTTGGGAGCCTTGTTAAGCTCATTGAGGCGATAGCGCTTCTCGGGGTCGAGACCTTTGAGATAAAGCACCTGGTTGTTTCCGCCATTGATAACCTTCTCCAAGAGATAGGTAAATACCACGGCATCTTTCTTATCCTCGCTCACATACATCATCGCTGTGCGTACACTCTCGTAGGGAGAAAGGAGACGGTACAAATCGCCGTGTTGCACGATTTCGCGAATACCGTAATACTCTTGAATGGCATTCTTGGAGAACTCTTTCTCTTCGGGAGTCATGTCTTTGGGTTGGAGGTCCATACCGAGTTTGGCCGACATGGCAACATCGAAGCGGAATTTGAGAGGCACCGTACGGCCTGTAATATGGTTGGGTACCACAGACACGTGGCTTGCCAATGCCATGGAGGGGAAGAAATAGGTTGCACCCCATTGTATGAATATACGGTTATAGGCATCGGTGTTGTCGCTAATCCAGAATTCGTCGAAATAACGCAGCGAAGCATAGTCGATACGGCCGCCGCCACCCGAGCAAAGCATGATGCTTACATCGGGATACTTGGCACGCACGCGCTCAAAGATGCTGAGCAATCCACGTACATATTCTATCCAGAGGTGCGATTGCTTCTCGGCGGGCAGGTAGAAAGAGCCCGAGTTGGTAACAAAGCGGTTACAATCCCACTTGATATAAGCGATACCGGGATTTTCGGTCATCGTATTGTCTACAACCGAATAGACGAAGTCTTGCACCTTGGGATTCGAAAGATCGAGAATGAGCTGGTTGCGGCTCAGGTCGAGAGGTCGGTTGGGCTGGGTAATTACCCAATCGGGATGTTTTTCGTATAACTCGCTGGCGGGATTTACCATTTCGGGTTCGAGCCATATACCAAATTTAATGCCGTTCTTGTCGGCCTCCTCTACAAGATAACCGAGCCCGTTAGGCAACTTATTCTTATTAACCTGCCAGTCGCCCAAACCGGCATTGTCCGAGTTGCGAGGATGTTTTGTACCAAACCAGCCGTCGTCGAGCAAGAAAAGCTCAAAGCCCATTTCGGAAGCATCCTTAATGATACCCGAGAGTACCTCCTCGTTGAAATCGAAGTAGGTAGCCTCCCAGTTGTTGAGGAGCGTGGTACGGGTGCGGTCGCCGCGCCATATACCATATTTCTTGGCCCAACGGTGGAAGTTACGGGTAATACGTCCCGTTCCCTCATCGGAGTAAGAATAGAGCATACGAGGGGTCTCGAATTTCTCGCCTTTGGCCAACGAATATTGTCCGGCGAAGGAGTTGATGCCGCATATTACGTGCAGATTGTCCAGGTTGTCGACATCAAAGGTCAGATTCCAACTTCCGGGCCAGGCCAAAGTTCCGCCCAATACCCTGCCCGAGTTTTCCTGTGCAGGAGCATCGAGGCCCAGCAAGAAGCACGCATGGGCATGTTGGTTGGAGCGAACTCCCAACTTAGATTCCAAGACCTTCTTGCCTCGGGTAAGCTGCATCTCCTTCATCTTCATCTCATCGGCCCACTCGCCATAAAACTGGGTGAGATAGTAGGTCGGCTCAGAGAAGAAAAGGTGCGACGATGCGTAGTTGTAGAGCATGACGGGCTTCTTCTCGTTGTGCGAAATCACCGTCCAGGCCTCTATAACATTCTCTTTCTGATAAGCATTGAAACAGAGCACCACATCGAACGGGAAGTAGGTGTCGCGCAGCGTAATCTCGGTATACTGCACGCCATCGGCCTCTTGCGCCGTAGTATGCGATACGTAGGCCAGCTCGGTAGAGGTATTTCCATCGGCATGAACGGCTCGCAACGCGGGCTCATTGACATAAGAGGTTCCAAACGTCGGGAAAGCATCGTTTTTGGTCATTTGCACCTCGGCAGCATCACCGTGAATAGAACTGCCGAAATAGCATTGGCGCAGCTTGTTCTGGTCATCGACTTTATAAACGAGCTGTACATCTTGTGTTGAAATCGTAATTGTTTCTCCGCTGGCAAAAGCCTGAGATGCTGTCAGAGCAATAAGGCATGATAATATAGTACTTTTTCGTGCCATAGTATTAGTTAATTAATTTGTGAATTCTCAAGCGCAGTATTAGACAATGCAAAGTAAACCAGAGGCGACAGTAATAAAAATAGAGAAACCAACTATTCGCATGGACAATCTTACTTTTATTGTTTCTTACTCCTACATATTATTTTGTTTTAGCTATCTGCAAGTTACATATTATAGAGCTGTATCGCGTTTTTTACTTCATTTCAAATATATCCCCCTTCTGCAACGGGAGAACAACAAGTCCGTCGCTATCGGGCAGAAGCTCTTGCTTCACACCGTTTACATAGAACGATAAGTCATGTGCCGCATCGGGGATTTTTATGCTGAACTGATTGGAAGCAGTCGCTGTCAAACGGGCATCCTGCAACAAGCCGTCCCTCCATCGTACGGCTGCCTCGGCACCTCCGCGTACACACAAGCCCGAGAAAGAGCCGTTGTTCCATTCGGCAGGAAGAGCGGGCAGAAACTCTATGTAACCTTTGTGGCTTTGCAGCAGCATCTCGGCTACGGCGGCCGAACCGGCCGTATTACCGTCTACCGCAAAAATATCCCATGGAGCGCCTGCAATACCTTTGGGCGACATTGTAAAAAGATTCTCGCGCGACAAATCGGTGATAAGAGTTTTCAGGCAACGGTATGCCTCACCGGCATCTCCCAGACGGGCATAATAACAGATGCTGTTGGCCCTGCTCCACTCTACGTCTTCCCAACCGGGAGCATTCAGGCGGTTCTCTATCGTCACGCGGCATGCGGCTTCGAGCTCAGGCGTGTTCACTTGATAGTAAGGGAACAAGCCCAGCAAATGCGATGTATGCCGATGATTGGGATATATTTCGTCATAATCGTAATACCACTCTTGCAACTGCCCTTTTGCACCTATTTTGAGCGGCGGCAACTTACCGACTGCCGCTTGCAGGGTATCGCAGAAATCGGCATCGATTTGAAGTATCTCGCAATAGTCTATAAGATTTGTAAAGAGCTCGTAGGCAAGGACACGGTCTACCGTAGGCATCATAGAGAGGCAATATCCCTTACCGTTATAACCGAAGCCGTTCTCGGGCGAAATAGAAGGACCTGTAAGCAAGTATCCCGTATGGGGGTCTTCGGTCAGATAATCGAGCAGGAAGAGAGCATTCTCTTTCAACACCGGATAAGCCTCTTCACGCAAGAAGACAGTATCGCGGGTAAAGGCGAAATGCTCTGCCATCTGCAATGCCAGCCATGTACCGCCGGTGGGGAAAGCACCCCAATATATTGAGCCGCTCGGGGAGGTATGCCCCCAACAGTTGGCCGTAGTATGAGCCGTCCAGCCTCGCGTCCCGTAGACCGTCCGCACCGTTTCGCGGCCGTAAGGTACAAGCATCTCTATATATTTGAAGAGTGGCGCATTACACTCTGCGAGGTTACAAACATTGGCATTCCAATAGTTTTGCTGGGTATTTATATCCAGATGATAATCGCAATTCCATCCCATGTTGCAGGCCAGATTGTCGTTCCAGTTTCCTTGCAGATTGAGAGGGAGCGGCGAGTTTTCCCGCGAGCCCGATATGAGGATATACCGCCCGTATTGCATAAAAAGTGCTGCAAGGCCGGCATCATCGGCTCCTTCGGCAAGCCGCTGCTGGCGCACATCGGTAGGTAAAGAGGAGGCAGAACCCGCACCCAAGTCCAGCGAAACGCGCGAGAAGAGGGCGCCGAAATCGGCGACATGCGCGGCACGCAACTCATCATACGGCATAGATACCGCCGCGTCGATGTGCTGCTGTGTGACAGAGGCCGGATTCTCGTTGCAAAAATCGGTATTGAGGTCGTAATAAATCACAGCCTCATCGGCATCCCGTACGGCAATCCCATCGCCATAAGCGGCGCAGCTTCCGCCTTTCAGCTCTATGCGAGCCATTCCACAGAATGCCACGCCGCTTTTTGCATCGGATTGAACATCGGTGTTACCACTGAAAACAATCTTATTACCTTCTACCTTTATTTTTGCACTTTTATTGAAATCGAAAGAGAGGTCAAACCCTACCGCCGCTCTCTTGTCAGAGGTTATCTTCATAACCATTACATCGGCGGGATGGGAACAGAAGAGTTCTCTTTCGTACAGAGTATCATTCACACGATACGACACCGAGGCAATAGCATCAGCGAGGTCGAGTTCGCGAGAAAAACCGGTTACGGAATCGGAGTGCAGGAAAGCTATTTTCATATCGCCTACCGGCACATGACTACCAAACTTCGCAGCCCGTCCGGTCATATATTTCGAGGCCACTTCGTGCATACGGTCGTAATCGCCGGCAAAAAAGAGCCTGCGCATTTCGGCCTGATGCTCGGCACCTCCCACCGGGTCTTGCTGTGCATCGTAATAGCCGGTCCAAAACGTTATTTCATTGAGAGCGATAGTTTCAACGGGAGCGCCGCCATATACCATGGCACCCAGCCGTCCATTGCCTACGGGCAGGGCTTTCATCCACTCATCGGCAGGTTGTTCGTACCACAATCGCCAATCGGCTTGTTCTTGTTGCGAGCAAGATGCCAAACAGCCCAGTGAGAGAGCTGCCGCAAAGAGAAGGTGTGTGTGTTTCATTATCATAGTATAGTAAGAGATTAAACGCAGGACGTATTGCAAATGTGATGTCGCTGCAAAAATAGACCCTACTATACTACTAATAATAAAACAATCGCAGCAAAGAATTGCACTTATGTCGCAAATCGTCTCCTCCTACGGTGTTATAGCACATTTGTTATATTTACCGATACATTTGTTATATTCACCATACCGCGGTATGGCAACCGTTATGCATGCTTATCGCGCTGTTGCATGACAAAAACCTTGGGCGTAACGCCAAACTGTTTCTGGAACAGACGGCTGAAATATGATGGAGAACCTATTCCTACCATCGTGCCCACCTCCGATATGGAATACTTCCCTTCGGCAAGCAGAGTAGCCGCTTGCTGCAAACGCACCAGACGAATGTACTCCACCGGGGGAAGGTCGAACAGCTCTTTTGTCTTGCGATGCAGTGCCGACCGGCTCATGCAAAGGGTTGATGCAAGGCGTTCGACATTGAAACTCTCATCGGACATATTTTCCCGTATAACCTCGGCAATACGCTCCATAAGCTCCTCCTCGGCTTTGGTACGCTGCCCTATCTTATGCACAAGCGGCCTGCGGACTACCGCCTCTACCTCCTTCTGCCGGTTAAACAGCAGATTGTTGACCTTCGCGATAAGATAAGTAAACGAGAATGGTTTTTCCATGAAAGTATCTGCACCGAGTTCCAGCCCATGCAGTTTGCTTGGCAAGTCGCTCTTGGCCGAAAGCAATATGACCGGTATATGGGCATACTCGGGTGTATTTTTCACAATGCGGCACAACTCAAACCCATCCATAACGGGCATCATCACATCGCACACGACAATGTGTATGGTTTCGCGTTTCAGGATATCGAGAGCCTCCTGGCCGTTTGTGGCTGAAAAGACAACAAAACGGTCACTGAACCTGTCTACCAGAAATTCCAAGACCTCAGGGTTGTCATCGACGACAAGAACCGAACTGCCCGACATATCGGTAGGGAAAGAGTCTCTATCGAGCATTTCATCGCCTGCGACCAGGTCGTCGTGACTGGCAAAGCGGTTCTCCCACACTATCACGCCATCTTGTTCACGGGGCAACGTCAGGGTGAATACATTGTATTTTCCATCGGGCGAGACAGAGAGGTCGAGATAGCCGTTGTGCAACTCTACAATAGAACGTGCCAGAGAGAGCCCCAGGCCTACGCCCGACGAGGTATCTTCTATCTGATAGAAAGGCTCAAAGATACGCTTTTGTTTCTCGTAGGGAATAATCTCGCCATCGGAAGCGACAGAAATGGAGAAATCGTTTTCTTCACACGCCAAATCTACCTTTATCTCGCTGGCCGCATATTTGAGCGCATTGTTGAGCAAATTGCTCAATACTTTTGTAACCTCCTCTTTGTCGATGGGCACGACACAGGAATCTACTCCATAAGAGACTATCAGCCTCTTTCCCGAACGGGTTATCGAGGGCTCGAAACAGGCCAGCGTCTCTTTAAGCAGCGCCACGATATCTTGCTTCGTATAGCTCAGGCTCATGCGGTTGCCCTCTATCTTCCTGAAATCGAGCAACTGATTGATAAGCGTGAGCAAGCGTTCGGTGTTCTTCTCTATCACTTTGAGCCATTTTTGCGCCTCGGCCGGCAGGTCTAGGGCGACAACGGCTTCGAGCGGGCCCTTTATAAGCGAGAGCGGCGTCTTTATTTCATGGGCGATAGATGTGAAGAACTCTACCTTTGCGCTGTACAGCTCTTTCTCTTTCCTCATTTCCAATAGATTGACAGCTCGCTGCGACTGCAACTCCTTGCGATGCTTATACCACCTGAAAAATCCATAGACGCACAATATCACCATCAGTACATAGGCAATATAGGCATATATGGTACGCCACCACGGAGGCATCACTACGACCGACAAGGTGGCGCCCTCATAATTCCATTTGCCGTCATTGTTGGAGGCTTGCACCCTGAACACATATTTACCAGGTCTCAGTTGCGAATAGGTAGCACTCTGTCGCGACGACGATACCCATCCGTCATCG
>UQMR01000011.1 GCA_900542255.1 uncultured Porphyromonadaceae bacterium | reverse complement strand
GTCGTTCTGCCGCGTGGTTGCGGCACTCCTATTCGGTAGAAGTGGAGCGTACGCACGACGAGCTGAATGGGATTGTCTGTTACGCCGACGATGAGCATCCCGAGGGGAAACAGTCGATAACCGTGTCGCGTACGTTCGGCCAGGCGTTGTCGGCGTTTGATGATGTATATGAAGCGGTGGCGCACTTTGTGGCGGTGGCGGCAACCCGGCTGCGGCGGCAAGCATCGGCGGCCGCATCGGTGCTGGTGTTTGTCAAGGGACGGCAGCGGGCGGCATCCTGTTATGTGGGAGCTCGCGAGTTCCGTTTGCCGGTAGCCACAGACAGTACAATAGAGTTGTCGCAATATGCACGGCAGGCGTTGGCCTCGGTTTATCGTCAGGGCGAGGAATACAGGAAAGCCGGTGTTATATTGGGGTCCATTGTGCCGCGAGACCATGTGCAGCTGAGTCTCTACGATACGGTCGACCGAGAGAAACATCGCAAGCTGATGCAGGTGGTCGATGAGGTAAACCAGCGTGCCGGAAAGGGGACTTTGCGTTTGGGGGCAGAAGGTAACCGCCTTTTATGGATGGCAAAGCAAGGGCATCTGTCGCCTTGTTATACGACAAACTTCAAGGATATTCTGGTTGTAAAGGCTGTGAAGTGACGCTTCTACCGGAATAGGTGTCTGGCAAAAAAACGATGATACCAGCGGTTGCGGTGGTTGCGCACACACTCTTCGATGGCTTCTATGATGCGCTCCTCGGCCTGGTCGCACCATGATGCGAAATCGGGATTGGGCGTGTAGTTCTGCATGAGGTCGAGCAGCTTATCCATGTCGAATGTTTTCGATACGACGCCGGCTCCCACTTTCATGGCATCATATCCGTTGCAAGCCTGCTCTATGTGTACAGGTACCATCAGTACGGGCTTTTGCAGGTATATCGCTTCGCATACCGACTCGAATCCTGCCGTGGTGGCATATCCGCCGCAGCCGGCCATGTATTGCAGGAATTTCTCGTCATTGATATAGTGGAACGTGAGCCCCGGCTCGTATTCGTAGGTTTCGGGTACGTCGGTCTTGTCCCAGAAGAAGTGCATCTCTACATCGGGATGCCGTTTGTGCCATTGTTGCACCTCTTCGGCAAATCCGCTGTTGAGCATGTACCCGTGTATGTATTTCCCTTTCTGGCTGGTCGTGTTGTGCACTACCTGCCGCAAAAGCGGTGGAACGACGACAATATCGTGTTTTACATCGTCGGGTGCAGGATAGAACGAGAGTGCCAGTCGCTTGGAGGCTCCGATGCTGGTGGCGCGGGTAAAGACAAGGAGCGAGTCGAGCTCTACTTTCAGCTTGTCGGGGAAATCGAACTGTTTGTGCAAGAACAGATACTGATGCCCTATACAGATGATAGGGACCTGCATGGGGTGGAATATGTTGGCAATACCCATCATGATGTCATAAAAGTTGATGACAGCATCGGGTTTGTATCGGCTTACGGTATGACGCAAGAAACGGGCCGTCAGCGAAAACTCGGGCAATTTTATCACATTATATATGACGCTGAGAAATACCGATGGTCTTTTGTCGCCGGGATGTGCTACAAAGTTGGGGCTTTTGAATGACATAATCTCCACATCCGAGAGATGGGTGTACAGATATTGGGGTATTTTCCGTTGCGGGCTTTTTCCTACGAGGCATGCGACAACTTCGTGCCCGTGTCTTTTCAGCATAGAGTGCATCTCTATGGCTTGCATAAAGTGCCCCCGACCTTCGCCTTGAACAACAAACAGAAATCTCATAAATGTCGTTTGTCTTGGTTCGTTATACAAAGGAAATAATTTTTTTGATGCGATGCAACAGTTTTTTCTGTCAGAAAGGTAAAAAATCAGCTCGGTACAGTTTTATAATGATCATAAAACAATACAATCGTCCGGTGTGTTGTGAGTGAGAGGACCGGTCGATAAGTTGCACAATATTTGTTCTTGTATGCCTTAAATCTTATCTTTGTCGCCATGTAGCGCACGTCTGCCATAAGGTGTAAAGTGTGTGTAATTTATTTTGTAATAATATGTAAATAGTATGTGATTATGATAGAATTTCTTTCAGCTTACCATCTTATAGGGCTTTTTATAGGATTGTCTACTTTCCTTATTATCGGATTGTTTCACCCCATAACGATAAAAGCCTACTATTATTGGGGCACACGTTGCTGGTGGCTATTCCTCGTTTTGGGTATTGTGGGAGTGATATTGTCGATATTTGTTGCCGAGGTGGTATGGTCGGCATTGCTTGGCGTCTTCTCGTTTTCCTCATTTTGGACTATCAAGGAGCTGTTCGAGCAAGAAGAACGTGTGAAAAAAGGGTGGTTTCCTAAAAATCCTAATCGAAAATATCCATTCTGATAATCAGTATGTTATGTCGTAAATATGAGCTTTATGCACTTTTGCAGAGAATATTTGCTTATAATTTGTATTCTTAATAGGAAAAATATATCTTTGTAGAACCTAAATTTATGACTTATGGAACTCGCAAATCTTGATTGGAACAGCCTCGGTTTCGGATACCTCGATACCGACTATAATGTGCGTTGCTACTACAAAGACGGGAAGTGGAGCTCGCTTGAAGTAACAGATAAGAAAACTCTCGACCTGCACATGGCTGCAACCTGTCTGCACTACGGACAGGAGTGTTTTGAAGGCTTGAAAGCTTTCAGAGGGAAAGACGGCAAAATACGTATCTTCCGTCTGCAAGCCGGAGCCGAGCGTTTGCAAAGCTCCTGCCGCGGTATATTGATGCCTGAGGTGCCTGTAGAATTGTTTAAGGAAGCCGTTAAGTTGTGCGTAAAGAAAAACGAGCGTTTCGTGCCTCCTTATGAAAGCGAGGCCTCTTTATATATACGTCCGCTTGTGATAGGCACATCGAGCCAAGTAGGTGTGAAACCTTCCAAGGAGTATATGTTTGTCGTATTTGTAATGCCCGTAGGTCCTTATTTCAAAGAGGGTATGGTGCCTACACCGATGGTTATTATGCGAGGCTACGACCGAGCTGCGCCGCTGGGTACGGGTAAATACAAGGTAGGCGGTAACTACGCTGCAAGTCTCGTCTCGGGCGAGCTGGCACATGAGGGCGGTTACTCGGCAGCCATATATCTCGATGCCAAAGAGAAAAAATATATCGACGAGTGCGGCCCGGCCAACTTCTTCGGTATTCGTGACAATACCTATATCACTCCCAAGAGCGAGTCGATATTGCCTTCTATCACCAACCGTAGTTTGCAGGCGCTTGCCGAGAGAATGGGCCTGAAAGTAGAGTGCCGTCCGGTACCCGAAGACGAATTGGCTACCTTCGAGGAGGCTGCTGCTTGCGGTACGGCTGCCGTTATCAGCCCAATCTCGCGTATCGATGACCCCGTGCGCGGTGTATCTTACACGTACACGACCGATGGAACGGTAGGGCCCTGGTGCAAGAAACTCTATAACGAGCTTTGCGCCATCCGCAAGGGTGAAGCTCCCGACACATTCGGGTGGAACGAAATAGTAGAATAATAATATGATTATATGCGGGGCGTTATCATTTCCGATAACGTCCCGTTTTCTTTTTATATGGAGACTACCGATATAAAAAAGCTCTTCAATAAGTATTATCCCGAGGGAGAGCCGCTGTCAGACTTGGTGTGGAATCACAGCAGCAGGGTGGCCGAGCTGGCCGATAAATTGGCCGCGATGCACCCCGAGCTCGATATAGACCGCCGTTTCCTCTACGAAGCAGCCCTGTTGCATGATATAGGAGTGTTTCGCACACACGCCCCCTCTGTTTTGTGCATGGGTGACGAGCCATACATGCGGCATGGCATTATAGGGGCCGAAATTCTCAACGCCGAAGGTTTGCCGGCACATGCGCTCGTATGTGAGAGACACATCGGGGTAGGGCTGACAGCCCGCGATATTATAGAACAACATCTGCCGTTGCCTCCGCGTGACATGCAACCCGTATCGCTCGAAGAGAAACTGGTATGTTATGCCGATAATTTCTTCTCAAAATCGCATCCCGACCGGATGAAAACTTTCGACGACGTGCGCAATTCCGTGGCCCGTTACGGAGCAGATAATGTGAAAAGGTTCGATAAACTGGCCGCTCTTTTTGGTTCTAAAATATATTAAAACGACGATAAGGCCCTATATCTTGCCGAAAATGTGTAATTTTGCGCCTTATTGACAGTTGCTTGTGCGAAGGCAGTGAGAAACAAAATATACATATTATCTGTTATACTGTTATTTAGCCTGTTATCGGTGAGGTCGGTCGCATTGTCTTACGAAGGTGAGGGGAGAATGGCCGTTACTAAGCCCGATACCGTTGTGGCGTCTGTCGACTCTGCGCGACGTTCGGCCATCCGTTCTGTGCTGCCCTCCGACCGCCGCCGTCATCGCAACGACTCTCTTCGCCTTGCCGAGGCGCCGGCTTCACCCACAGCCTCGGGAGATACGCTGGCAGCAGATACCCTTGGCATGCCGGTCGATACAGCGGCAACCGATACGGCCCGAAAAGAGAAGAAACCCTTCCTCGAAGATATCGTAGACTTTTCGGCACAAGATTCTATGGTTTTTCTGGCCGGGAACATGGCCTACATGTATGGTACGAGTGTGGTGAAATACCAAGATATACAACTCGATGCCGACCAGATACAGATGAGCCTCGATAGCAGTACCGTTTATGCTATGGGGCGCCCCGACAGTTTGGGAGAGATAGTAGGCAGTCCCATCTACAAAGATGCCAGCGGCGAGTATGAGTCGGAGACGATGCGTTATAACTTCAAGAGCAAGAAGGGATATATAACCAATGTCATAACACAGCAGGGCGAGGGCTATCTTACCGGCGGACGTACCAAAAAAATGGAAGAAAACGTCCTTTTCATGGAGAACGGGCGCTACACCACATGCGACAATCATGAGCATCCGCACTTCTACTTGCAGTTGACAAAAGCCAAGGTGCGACCTAAGAAAAATGTGGTTACCGGGCCGGCCTACATGGTGCTCGAAGATGTACCCCTTCCGCTTGCCGTTCCCTTCGGATTCTTCCCGTTTACCGACAAATATTCATCGGGTATCATCATGCCTACGTTTGGCGATGAAATGACGCGCGGTTTCTATCTGCGCGATGGCGGTTATTATTTTGCCATCAGCGACTATGTCGATTTGGCGCTTACCGGTGAGATATATACCAAAGGCTCGTGGGGGTTGCGGGGACGCTCGGCTTACGTAAAGCGATATAAGTTTTCGGGTAGTGTCGACATCAGCTATATCACGACGATAACAGGCGACAAAGGCTTGCCCGATTACTCCAAGCAAAACAACTTCCGCGTTGCGTGGACACATACACAAGACGCAAAGGCAAGTACCAACTCGTCGTTTTCGGCCAGTGTCAACTTTGCCACCAGCGGTTACACGCGCAACGATATAGGCTCTTATTACGACCCCAATCAGTTTACCTCGTCGACATCAAGCTCGTCTATCAACTATACCTATAAATTCCCCAATGCCCCGTTCAGCATCTCGGCAACGGCCAATATCACCCAACGTACGCAAGACTCTACGCTAAACGTATCGTTGCCCAGCCTTACTATCTCGATGAGCCAGGTGCGGCCGTTCAAGCGGAAGAACGCTACCGGGCCCGAGCGTTGGTATGAGAAGATACAACTGTCGTATAGCGGACGGTTGCAGAACTCTATCACAGCCAAACAAGACGAGATATTGAAGAAAAACCTCATCAAGGATTGGCGCAACGGTATGAGCCACAGCATACCTATCTCGGCGACTTTTACGCTGTTCAAATACCTTAACCTTACGGCCTCGGTCAACTTCAACGACCGCATGTACTCCAACAAGATTATGCGCGAGTGGGACCCTCTGAGCTCGTCTGTGGTCAATGATACGGTTTATGGCTTTTATAACGTCTACGACTTCAATACGGCGCTAAGTTTCCAGACGAAACTATATGGTTTCTATACCCCCATGAAGTTCCTGGGCGATGCTGTCAAGCAGATACGGCATGTGCTTACCCCGTCGGTCTCTTTCTCGTATGCCCCCGATTTCAGCAATCCGTTCTGGGGATTTTACGAAACGTTGCGGTATACCAACGCCAGCGGACAGCTGGTGGAGCAGAAATACTCGCCTTTTTCTCACGGGCTCTTCGGAACGGCTCCGCAGGGTGAGCGGGGGCTGGTGAGCCTCTCCTTTGCCAATAACCTCGAAATGAAGGTGAAAAGCGATGCCGACTCTACCGGTGTGAAAAAGATTTCCCTGATAGAGAATCTCTCGGTAAGCACGAGTTATAACATGGCAGCCGACTCCTTGCGGTGGTCTAACATCAATACAAACTTGCTGGTGAAAATCACCCAGGGCTTCAACCTCAATTTGCAAGCTACATGGGACCCGTATTGCTATCAGCTCAACGAATATGGCAATCCGGTGCGTGTCGACGTCTTGCGTTCGCAGGCGGGGCGCGGATGGGCGCGTCTGGCCAGTGCCGGCACCTCATTCTCCTATACCTTCAATAACGATACCTTCAAGAAGAAAGAGAATAGAGAGACACCCCAGACCGCCGAAGAGGAGATGGCCGAAGACCCCCTGCAAAACAGTGCCGCGGCTGCCGAGGAGCAAAACCGCCGGTTGCGCGGAGGAAACAAGACATCCGATGAAGGGGAGTACGACAGCGACGGATACTATCGTTGGACTGTGCCGTGGAGCCTTACGCTCAACTACTCGGTAAGCTACGCCTATGGCGACTTCAACAAAGAGAAGATGGAGTATGACGGCCGTTTTGTACAGAACCTCAGTCTTTCGGGAAATCTGAATCTTACGAAAGGGTGGTCGTTTAATTTCTCGGCAAGCTACGACTTTACAGCGAAGAAAATAGCCTACATGAGTTGCAATATCTCGCGCGACCTGCACTGCTTTACCATGTCGGCAAGTTTTGTGCCCGTTGGCCCCTATAAGTCCTACAACTTCCACATCGCCGTGAAGTCGTCGCTGTTGCAAGACCTCAAATTCGATAAGCAAAGCCACGCCTACGACAACTTAGATTGGTACTGATATGCTTACATTGCCTCCTCTTTTTGCAGAACGTATGCAGGCGCTTTTGGGTGACGAATATGTCGCCTTCGAGCAGGCGGTTGCCGAAACGGAGTCGCCTGTGAGCATCCGTCTCAACTCGGGTAAAAACGTCGCCTGTGAGACCTCTTGCCATCCTGTCGCATGGTCGGGGAGTGTGGGCTATTATTTGCCGCAACGACCGGCTTTTACCTTCGACCCTCTCTTCCATGCCGGTGCATATTATGTGCAGGAGGCCTCGTCGATGTTTTTGGGAGAGGTGATAAAGCAATGGATACATGAGCCGGTAAGATATCTCGATTTGTGTGCTGCCCCCGGAGGCAAAACGACTCATGCCCTCTCGCTGCTGCCGCAAGGCAGCCTTGTCGCAGGCAACGAGTATGTGAGAGCCCGCGCGGCGATATTGGCCGAAAATGTGACGAAGTGGGGCTCTCCTTTTTCGGCGGTGACCCATAATAGTGCGGCCGAATGGGGGGCATTCACTCATTATTTCGATGTGATAGCAACCGATGTCCCTTGCTCGGGTGAAGGCATGTTTCGCAAAGACCCCGATGCCATGGGCGAGTGGTCGCCGGCGGCTGTGGCAGCCTGTGCAGCCCGACAACGGGCTATTCTTGCAGATGTGTGGGATGCTCTGCGTCCCGGAGGGTTGCTCATATACAGCACATGCACCTACAATATCGAGGAAAACGAAGCGATGGTTGCTTATCTCGTGGAGCAGTATGCTGCCGAACCGTTGCCGGTAGCCATCCGTCCCGAGTGGGGTGTTGGCGGAGCCTTGCAAGGCGATATGCCGGTGTATCGTTTCCTGCCGCATCGTACGCGAGGCGAGGGGCTTTTCATGGCCTTGCTGCGTAAGCCCGGCGATGAGCCGACAAAGAGGCCGAAGCACCCCGGCAGGGAGAAAGAGAAAAAGCGCGGCGGGAAGAAGCCCGATGTGCCATCGGCTGTGAAACAGTGGCTGAGGCAGCCCGACGATTATGTGTGGCAGCTCTCTGAGAATACCGTGGTGGCATACCCGCAACAGTATGCCGACGATATGTTGCGAATGCAGAAACAGCTCCATGTATTGCAAGCCGGTATTGCCGTAGCAACGATAAAGGGTAAGGATTATATCCCTACGCAAGCATTGGCTCTCTCGCAAGCCTTCGACCGTGAAGCGTTTCCTCTCTGCGAGCTCGACTATTGCCAGGCTATCTCTTATTTGCGGCGCGAGGCCATTGCGCTGCCGGCCGGAGTGCCTGCGGGTTATGTCGTTGTGACTTACCGGGGATTCCCGTTAGGCTGGGTGAAGAACATAGGCATGCGGGCCAATAATCTCTATCCGCAAGAGTGGCGCATACGGGCTACGCATACGCCCGATGTCGTGCCGTCTGTGGGTATAACTCGCCTTTGACAACTATCGGCCCGAGTAACAGATAGCCGTGCCTATGAGGCGGTCATATCGGGAGCCCGGCGGGCGATGGTACACCTTTACCAGATATTCGTTTATCGTTTCGTAATAGTTGCCTTCTGTGGGGGCTGTCGTTGCCGTATTGCTGCCGTCGGGGAGGAAAAGATACATGTAGTTGTATGCCCCTTGTTTGAGAAACAATACCCGTTCGTATTGTTGTGTCTCCTCATTATATTGCATAAGCGAGTTTTCGTCGAACAGATGCCCGGTAAGCGCCCCGCCGATATAGACGTTGCCACCACGCAGGCGGTCTTCGTCTAAGGTGAAATGCACTACAAAGTAGTCGGCTTCCAAGTCGCTGTCTGAGGCGTTGCTCTCGCGTATTACATACCGTCCGTATTGCGTGCGGTCGAAGAAGTAGCTCGACCCGTAGCGCGGATAGTCTGTGGCGAGGAAGGCGTGGTAATATGGCTCGAAGTACTGTAAGTCGGCAATCCCCATACCGGCGTATCTGATAGAGACCATCTCAAAGCGGCGGTACTCGTTGCCGGCTTGGAAAATAAGGTCGCGGTTGTGTTCGTAGTAAACAACATCGTTCATGGCCCGCAACGGTTTTGTTACCAATACTTCGTTGTCATACCGGCTGTTTTGCGACACCTGTACTTTCAGGTCGTTGAAGGGGTCGCCTATCTGATAATACGGATGCGACACAGTGACGTCAACTTGCTGGTACTCGGTATTGTAGCCTATGTCGGTACGGGAGCTGGCACTGGCGGCAACGTTTACAGATTGTTCGCTTATACTGAAACATGCCTGCACGACGACATTCTCGGGCTCAAACTCGGGATATACCAACACAACGTAGTTGCCCGATTTTGTCAGCTGTACATCATCGTTGGGGAGTGTGATGCGGTAATTCACATAGTGGGCAAACGTGTTGGTAGAGAAGGCATAATCCTCGATGTTGTTGGTGTTCATCCCATCCATGTATTCCAGTTCCGAGAGTTGCGACGGCCGCCAGTCGGCATCACAATGTATAATGCTGTATTGCAGATAAGTTACATCTTCTGCCAGATGGTCGAACGATATGACTATGCGGTTGGCCTCGCCCAGCGTGATTATAGGTGGAGCCAGCTGATTGTCTTCGACCTGTACTTGTATGGTGCGCCAGTCGAAACCGAAAGAGCGTGTGCGGTACGGCTCGTTGTCCTGTGCCGACAACCCTTGGCCGATGAAAAGAAGGAAGAGCGATATGGACAGAAGTTTTTTCATGCGGAATGTTTTGAGTGTAACGTTTGTAATATGTCGATAGTTTTGCAGCCCACGGTATCGTGATACGGCGCTCTATCTTGCACAAAGATAGTGAAAGGTGAGAGCAAAAAAGCCAAACTTGTTTGAGATTTTTTGCCGAGCCGCATCCTATCTTATCCAAAGATAGTGAAAGCAGAGTGGAGCGGCAACCGAAAACGGAGTTTTCGGTTTGGTTTTGCCGAGCCGCATCCTATCTTATCCAAAGATAGTGAAAGTAGGGTGGCACAGCAAGCCAAAACAAAGTTTTCAGAGAAAAGTATGCCCGAGAGCATTATATTTTATCGGGAATGTATACAGTGACGACACGGAGAGTGTTTTCTCGGTTTGCTCCGTGTTGCAAGGGCTTTCCTCTTCTCTTTCTGATAGTTTGCGTAGGGACGGCCCTACCCATTGGAGCCTTTGTCATGGGCTGGAATATAGGCATGGACAAAAATAAAATAAAAAATATGCCATTATACTATTGCAAGTATAAAATAAAGTCGTATCTTTGCACCGCATTTATGAAAAAGGTGTACAGATGATGGCGGGATAGCTCAGTTGGTTAGAGCGTCGGATTCATAACCCGGAGGTCTCGAGTTCAATTCTCGATCCCGCTACAAGAAAGAGGCTGCGTCGATATAGACGCAGCCTCTTTTTGTATCCCTGAGAGAGCAGAGAATGATACGATGAGGGCTGTGCCGCAATTATTTTTTTGCGACACGCTCTCTTTTTGCGTTTGTGTAAGGCGGTTTGTTGCCGAGGAGGATGCGGCCCAAAAGAAAACCCGAAGTTGCAAGGTGGGCAGCTTCGGGGGAGGAGAGTCGGGGAGTGTTATATAGGGCTTATCTTATGGAGACTCTTAGTCCCAACTCTAAGCTGAAATTGAGCGGTTTTTCTTTGTATATATTTTCTATTGTAGTGCCATCGTCGAAATAGAAACTGCCGCCCGGCTCGATATAAAGACCGAGCTGCGGCAATATGTTGAATTGCGCTCCCGCCGCTGCATTGAGCGACCATTGCAATGGCTTGGTACTGATGGGAGCTGAGTCGCTTGTCGCCCGGTTGTTCATGACATAGTCGGTGGTGAGCTCTCCGTCGACGCATTTCTCTATCATCATGCCGCCCGATACGTAGAAGAGGAACCAACGGTTTTCCCATATATTGAAGTTGATTTTTACCGGTACGCCTATGTAGTGTAAGGTTTGGTTCGTCAGGTAATAATAGTTTTGGCTGCCCGATTGCAGTTGCGAATGCAGCATCGTGTAGGTTACTCCGCTTTCGATGCTCCACCGGCGGTCTATATTATATCTTACGGTGAGGCCGGTCCGTATCGGTTGGCTGTGTTTCGTCTCGGTATTGCATGACTCGTTGGCGTTGAAACGTATGATTGACATCATGGGAAGCATGGTATTCTCGTTGGCATATTGTGCAGGCGCCTGTGCGGCGTCATAGGGTGCCGACAGTTGTGCGTAGCCGGTTGTGACGTTGCTCCCGGGAGTTACATTCGATACGAAGAGGTTGGCACTCCATTGTGCAACCCTCTTTGAGTAACGCTCTGGTATGATATGGCGCGTGGCAACCCTCTTCTCATCGGTCGGTTGTGCAGGAAATAGAGGTTGCGTTCCGTATTCGCGGGTTGTTGTGTCGGCCGTCGTCGCAGTGTGCCCGATTGTGTCGTTGGCCGGCAGTGCGGGAGTGGCAATGTCGGCGGTTGCGGCCGGCATGTGTGGCTTTGATGCAGGGCGCGCCGTTGCAAGGCGGGGGGTGGGGTCAGGTTGCACCGGTGCCGGTTGCTCGGCCTGAATCTGAGGCGACGGCACCTCCCGCTGTGCATGCAGGGTATGAGTCGTTGCCGGCGTGTCGGTAGGGAGGGAGGTGGGAGCGTCGGTGTGGAGGAGCAGGAACAGAGTGCATGTTATGGCTATTGCCAGCATGGCGGCCACGGCGGCCACACGTTTCCATACCGGCGGTTTTGCAGGTTGCAGTATGACCGGTGTCTTGCGTGCGTCGATGACACGTTCTATATCATCCCACAACCCGTCGGGTGCAGGCTCTTCGTAGTTTTCCATGCGTTTCCGCATTTTATCCGTCCAGTTTTTATCCATACGCTTATGTGTTTGACCGGTTGTAGCGGTTTATTTCATCTCGCAATATCGCTTTGGCTCTGTGCAGTTGCGATGCCGAGGTACTCTCTTTGATATGAAGCAGGTCGGCAATCTCTTTGTGACTTTTGTTCTCAAAAACGTAGAGGTTAAAGATGGTTCTGTATCCCGGTGGCAAGGCCTGTATCATTTTCATGATGGCAGTTTGCGGTATATTCTCTATTTCGGGCATCTCGTCGTCGGGTGTGTCGGGTAGCTCCCACATGGGGCGTATCCAATCGAAGTGCTCCTTCTCTTTGAGCTTGTTTATCGCTTCGTTGACGACGATGCGGGTCGTCCAGGCCAGCAGCGAGCCGTCACCGCGATATTCGAAGGAGCCTATCGACCCGAATATCTTGATAAAGCTATCTTGCAGTACGTCTTTTACTGTCTCCTTGTCGGTGATGTAACGCGAGCATACGGCAGTAAGACGACCGATATACATGACATACAAATCCTTCATGGCATTTGTGTCGCCATGAAGGATACTTTGCACTACTTCTTTCTCATTACTCGTTTTTGTCATCTCGTATCTTTATACCGCAGCTTCGGGCAAGACTGCAAGTCGTGAAGATAGTGTCACATTATATTTAATGCAAAGGTACATCTATTTGGGCTTTTTCCGCCCGAAATGTTATTGCAACGTAATGTCGCCTTTCGTTTCGGCCAGATTGGTGGCCGATGGCGTAGATTTACGGGTGCAATAATCAAACTCGGTGCTCTTCTCTCCCGAGAAGGAGTTCCATGTGAGTTTTAGTTTCACGGTTTCGCCGTTGGTGTCGGGCAGGTCGCTGAGTCTGAAAGCTACCAAGCCGTCGCCCCATATTCCGTTGGTATCGCCCTGAGCGTCGTGCCGGAATTCTACCTCGTAGAGATTCTCGGGATTGACACCGACCAGCAAGTTTACGCGATGTGCGATACCGTTGCCGCCCCATCGGGTTCTGAAACGCAGCGTCAGGTATCCGTCTTCGGCAATGGTTACCCAGTCTTTTACAATCTCTACGGGGTCGTTGCCGTAGACAGAGTCATTTTGGAGACCTTTGTCGGGGACTGTCGGTTTGGTGAGTATGCTGTCTATCCAGTTTACATATACAGATTTTGAGTAGATGGTACTGTGATTTTCCACCTCATAGCAGTTTACCAGCGCACGCACCTCTTTGTCGCCATAAGGAGACTCCTGCATGTTGACCGGTAGCAGCGTCGTGCTGTCGTCGAGTTGCATGTAGAAGGCATTGTCGTCTACCGGTTTTACGGTTACGACAGCATTGGGAACGTTGTAGGCTACATAGTAGTTATTGTCGTTGTCTAAGCATGAATGCAGTGTGGGCAGCAATGCCGCAAGCGATATGGCGGCTACAACGGGTTTCATTTTCATCTTCATAATCGTTTGTAGGTATATAATCAATCTTTCTCGTTTGCTATATAAACTGCAAAATCGGGCAATCTTGCATCGTAGAGTGTAAAAAAATGTTATACCTGCATTTCCCGCCTCTCCCTTTGGGGCGGGTGAGCGGTCGTGGTATCGCTGTCATGGGCAGTATGGGTGAAATGCGCTTTATGAGGTGCGATGTTTGAGGGTTCGGGTTATTTTTATTACCTTTGTCCGGTAATTTATATTGATAACATATACAGACGAGATTATTATGTTTGAAAACCTTAGCGAGCGGTTGGAACGCTCCTTTAAGATACTCAAAGGCGAAGGCAAAATCACAGAGATAAACGTAGCCGAAACGCTCAAAGATGTGCGTCGTGCCCTGCTCGATGCCGATGTCAACTATAAAGTGGCCAAGCAATTTACCGATACGGTAAAGGCAAAGGCTATGGGACAGGACGTGCTCACAGCTGTGAAGCCCGGGCAGATGATGGTAAAGATTGTACATGACGAGTTGGCTGCGCTGATGGGTGGCGAAACGGCCGATGTGAATCTCAACGGGCAGCCTGCCGTGATATTGATGTCGGGTCTGCAAGGCTCGGGTAAAACGACATTCTCGGGCAAGCTCGCTAAGATGTTCAAGTCGAAACGAGCCAAACGCCCGCTGCTGGTGGCTTGCGACGTGTACCGTCCCGCCGCTATCGACCAATTGAAAGTATTGGGTGAGCAGATAGAGGTGCCCGTGTATAGCGAAGAGGGTGTGAAAGACCCCGTGGCAATAGCCAAAAACGGTGTGAAATATGCCCGTGAGAAGGGTCTCGATTTGGTGATTGTCGATACGGCCGGCCGCTTGGCCATAGATGAGCAGATGATGAAGGAGATTGCTGCCATCAAGGCCGCCATCAATCCCGGTGAAACCTTGTTTGTCGTAGACTCTATGACGGGACAAGATGCCGTAAACACAGCCAAAGAGTTTAACGACCGGCTCGACTTCGACGGTGTGGTACTCACCAAGCTCGATGGTGATACCCGCGGCGGTGCTGCGCTCTCGATACGCACGGTGGTAAATAAGCCTATCAAGTTTATAGGTACGGGCGAGAAGCTCGATGCCGTAGACTACTTCCACCCCTCACGTATGGCCGACCGTATATTGGGTATGGGCGATATCGTGTCGCTGGTAGAACGGGCGCAGGAGCAGTACGATGAGGAAGAGGCCCGCCGGCTGCAAAAGAAGATTGCCAAGAACCAGTTTGACTTCAATGACTTCTTGGCGCAAATACAGCAAATCAAGAAAATGGGCAATCTCAAAGAGCTTGCCTCTATGATACCCGGTGTGGGCAAGGCCATCAAGGATATGGATATAGACGATAATGCTTTCAAGAGCATAGAGGCGATAATTTTCTCCATGACGCCGGCCGAACGTTCCAATCCTGTCATACTCAATGGCTCACGCCGCCAGCGCATTGCAAAGGGTAGCGGCACAACCGTACAGGAGGTAAACCGCCTGATAAAGCAGTTTGACGATACCCGCAAGGTGATGCGCATGGTTACGCAAGGTGGTAAAAACGGTATGCGGGGCGCCGTAAAAGGGATGCGCCGCAAGTAACATACCCACCGATAAATATATTAACCTTAATCTTATTCCTTTATGCAACTGATTGACGGGAAAGCCATCTCTGCCCAAATAAAGCAGGAGATAGCGCAGGAAGTAGAACAGATTTGTGCCGCAGGAGGCAAACGCCCGCACCTTGCAGCCATCCTTGTAGGACATGACGGCGGTAGCGAGACCTATGTGGCGCACAAAGTGAAAGCGTGCGAGCAGTGCGGTTTCAAATCGTCGCTTATCCGCTACGAAGAGGATGTGACGGAGGAGGAGCTGCTTGCCAAGGTAGATGAGCTGAATCGCGATGAAGATGTCGACGGATTTATCGTGCAACTTCCCTTGCCACGCCATATTTCGGAGCAGAAAGTTATAGAGGCAATCGATTACCGCAAGGATGTCGACGGATTTCATCCCATCAACGTAGGGCGTATGTCTATCGGCCTGCCTTGTTTCGTTTCGGCGACGCCTGCCGGTATTATGGAGCTTTTTGCCCGTTATCACATAGAGACAAAAGGCAAACACTGCGTGGTGCTGGGACGCAGCAACATCGTGGGTAAGCCTGTGGCAACGTTGATGATGCAGAAGACATACCCCGGCAATGCTACCGTAACGGTATGTCATAGCGCAACACCCAACCTCAAAGAGATATGCCGCACGGCCGATATAATCATAGCTGCCATGGGAAGTCCCAACTTTGTTACGGCCGATATGGTGAAAGAGGGTGCTGTGGTGATAGACGTAGGCACTACGCGCCTGCCTTCGACCGCCACCAAGAGCGGCTGGAAGCTGACGGGCGATGTGAAGTTCGACGAGGTATCGCCGCTCTGTTCCTATATCACCCCTGTCCCCGGTGGCGTAGGGCCTATGACCATCGTGTCGCTGATGCGCAACACACTGTTGGCCGGCAAGAAAGAGATTTATAAATAACCATAACGGGAAATCCCGGGCCGTATAGAGCGGATGTGCCGAAAGGAAAAATTTGGCACATCCGCTTTTTTCTTATAACTTCGCCCGTAGGAACAGAAAATATCATCGTATGAAATATATAGGTGCACATGTAAGTGCGCAGGGCGGGGTAGAGAATGCACCCGCCAATGCCCACGAGATAGGGGCGAAAGCCTTTGCCTTGTTTACCAAGAACCAACGTCAGTGGATGGCTCAGCCGCTCACGGAGCGCAGCATAGAGGCGTTCAAGAAAAATTGTGCCGAGTATGGCTTCGACGCCGCCTACATCCTGCCCCATGACAGCTATCTTATCAATTTGGGACATCCCGAGGAGGAGGGGCTTGCCAAGTCGCGCGCATCGTTTATAGGCGAGATGCAGCGATGCGAGGCACTGGGACTGAAACTGCTCAACTTTCATCCCGGCAGCCACCTGAAAGCCATAGATTTGGATACGTGCCTCGACCGCATTGCCGAGTCGATAAATCTGGCTCTCGACCGCACCCAAGGGGTGACGGCCGTCATTGAAAATACCGCAGGGCAAGGCTCAAATGTGGGATTTGCCTTTGAGCATTTGGCGGCAATCATAGATAAGGTGGCCGATAAGTCGAGGGTAGGGGTGTGCATAGATACATGCCATGCCTATGCGGCCGGTTATGACCTCGCCACAGATGAGGGATTTGCTGCCACATGGCGCGACTTTGAGCGTATTATCGGGTTCGGCTATCTGCGGGGCATGCACCTCAACGATGCCAAAAAAGGGTTAGGGTCGCGGGTAGACCGTCATGAGAGTCTCGGCAAAGGGGTGCTGGGTGCCCGTTGTTTCGAGCTGCTCATGGCCGACAGCCGCTTCGACAACATTCCGCTTATATTGGAGACGCCCGATGAATCGTTGTGGCGCGACGAGATAGCATGGCTGTACAGTCTGCCTGGGGCTGCAACGAAATAAGGAGCCTCTTCGCACAGGGTGCGCACCGCAGCGCACCGGTAAACGTCAGCCGTTGAGTTCTTCTTCGGTAAGATACCGTATGACTTTGGCCGGGACACCGCCTACGATGGCATTGTCGGGAACGTCTTTGGTAACCGTGCTGCCGGCTCCCACAATGGCATTTTTCCCGATGGTGACGCCTTGTAGGATGGTGGCGTTGGAGCCTATCCATACACCCTCCTTCAAAACAATGGGTTTGGGATAGGTCCGCGTCCTTTGGCTGGGCGAGAACACATGGTTGAGGGTGGCAAACACTACGGCGTGTCCTATCTGGCAGTTGTCGCCTATGGTTACGCCGCCGTGGTCCTGAAAGTGGCAGCACGCATTGATAAATACGTTTTTCCCTACGGTAATGTTTTTGCCGAAATCGGTGTAAAAAGGCGGAAAGAGACAAAAGGTCTCGTCGACGGCTTTACCTGTAATTTGCGAGAATAGCTCGCGCACCTCCTCGGGCGTGTGATACGAGTTGTTGAGGCGGTACAAGATTTTACGGGTTTCGCTGCTCTGCTCGCGCATGAAGGCAAGCACTTCCGGGCTGTCAAACACCTCTTGCCGGTTGGCTATGTCGATGTATTCTTCTACTGTCATGACTGAGTTGTATTTTACTTCAAAATCCAATGTTATAATACAGTGCTTTATACGTTGCGAAAGTATGCTTTTCCCGCGGGTGGCGTCCTACCCCTATTGCTGAAAAGACAACCTCGATTCCCGATTTTTCCGCTTCTCCTGTCGGGGCTGTACATATATCGCGCCTCTCTTCACCGGCTGCGTGAGGTTGATTTTTCTGCTACTTTGCACTACCTTTGCACCCGTACAAATATTATATTGTGGAAAAAGATTTATTGCAAGACCTCAATGAAGCACAACGCGCTGCGGTACTCTATACCGACGGCGCGCAGCTTGTGATTGCAGGTGCAGGGTCGGGCAAAACCCGTGTGCTTACTTATAAGATAGCCTATTTGCTCAGTCAAGGGTATGAGCCGCATCGTATCATGGCGCTTACGTTTACTATCAAGGCGGCAAACGAGATGAAAGAGCGGGTTGCGGCGTTGGTAGGTGCATCTACGGCAGCCCGGTTGTGGATGGGGACTTTCCACTCTATCTTTTCGCGCATCCTCCATGCCAATGCCGAGCTGTTGGGTTTCCGTCGTGACTTTACGATATACGATACAGCCGATTCCCGCTCGCTCATCAAGACGATTATCAAAGAGATGCAGCTCGATGATAAGCTCTATAAGCCCAATGCCGTGCAGGCGGCTATATCGAATGCCAAGAATGCGCTTATTACGCCGGCCTCCTATGCTGCCAATAACGAGTTGCGAGAGCTCGACCGTCGCCAGAAACGCCCCATGTTGTACAGCATCTACAACACATATTGGAATCGCTGCTTCCGGGCCGGAGCGATGGACTTCGACGACTTGCTGTTATATACCAATATCCTCTTCCGCGACTTTCCCGACGTGACCGAGCGTTACCGTTCGCTGTTCCGTTACATTTTGGTCGATGAGTATCAGGATACCAATTTTGCCCAGCATCTTATCGTCAATCGTTTGTGTAAGGGCGGCGGAAATCTCTGCGTAGTAGGCGACGATGCCCAAAGCATCTATTCGTTTCGCGGCGCCAATATCGGTAATATCTTGCACCTCAAAGACGAGTACCCCGATTTGCGTATCGACAAACTGGAACAGAACTATCGTTCGACCCGCAATATCGTCGATGCCGCCAACAGCCTTATAGGCAAGAATAAGGAGCAGATTCCCAAACGCGTTTTCTCTGAAAAAGAGCAAGGCAGCAAAGTGGCGGTGCTGACGGCATACTCCGATTTCGAGGAGGCTTTCATGGTGGCCAACCGTATCGTGGAGATGCACCTTTCCGACAGCTGCCCATATAATGGTTTTGCCATTTTGTATCGTACCAATGCCCAGTCGCGCGTGTTGGAAGAGGCTTTGCGCAAGCGCAACATGCCCTATCGCATATACGGCGGGTTGTCGTTCTATCAACGCAAGGAGATAAAAGATGCCGTAGCCTATTTCCGTCTGGTTATCAATCCCAACGACGAGGAGGCCTTGAAACGTGTCATCAATTATCCGGCCCGGGGTATAGGAGATACGACGGTTGCTAAAATAGTTGCTTGTGCCCAGACTCACAATGTGGGTGTGTGGGATGTTATCTCGCGTCCGGTGGAATATAACTTGCCGGTCAACAGCGGAACACGCGCCAAGATAGCCCTATTCAGTGATTTGATAGAGGCTTTCAGAGCCGAGGCCGAGCAGAAGAGCGTGCCTGAGCTGGCCGAGCTGATTATCCGTCGCTCGGGCATTATGAACGATGTATATGCCTCCGATACGCCCGAGAATGTGAGCCGTCAGGAGAATATCGAGGAGTTGCTCAACGGTGTGCAGGAGTTCTTCATGCTGCATCGGGAAGAGGGGAACGAACATGTGTCGCTTGCCGATTTTCTTGCCGAGGTATCGCTCATTACCGACCAGGACCGCGGCGATGAGACCGATGAGGATAAAATTACGCTTATGACGATCCACTCGGCAAAAGGCCTCGAATTTCGTAACGTATTCATCACCGGGCTCGAAGAGGAGCTTTTCCCATCGGCCATGTGCAGCGACGACGAACGTCAAATCGAGGAGGAGCGGCGTTTGCTGTATGTAGCCATTACCCGTGCGCGCGAGAATTGTATTCTCACCTATGCTGCCACCCGTTTTCGCAATGGCAAAACCAATACATGCCGTCCGAGCCGTTTTATCAAAGACCTGGACGAGCGTTATGTAAAGCTTCCGGCCGGTATGCAACAGCCGAAGCCGTATACGCCTGCCAATGAGAAGCCTTATACCTTCGGGGTGTCGCGCGAGCAGCCGGTGCGTCGTCCGCTTTTTGCGGCGCCGCCATCTTCGCATTTGCGACCGGTAGAAAATTCGCGCCGTGTTATTGCGCCCGATGCAGCTCCGCCCGTTGTGGAGCGTCGCGATAGTGTGGAAACACGGGTCGGAGAGTTGCGTATAGGCTCCCGTATCCGTCACGACCGCTTTGGCGAGGGAACGATACAGGCTATCGAAGGTGCCGGCGACAACAGTAAAATTACTGTGGCGTTTGAGCATGTGGGCAAGAAGCAACTGTTACTGAAATTTGCTAAGTTTATCATTATAAATTCCTAAACATCAAGAATTATGCAAGACGTTTTGTCGCAGGCTCCGTCGCCTTGTTATGTACTCGATGAAACATTGTTTCGGCGCAACCTTACGCTCATACGTTCGGTAAAAGAGCGCGCCGGGGTAGATATTATTCTCGCTTTCAAGGCATTTGCTTTATGGAAGGCTTTCCCCATTGTTCGCGAGTATATATCCTGTTCCACGGCCAGCTCGGTACATGAGGCTCGTTTGGCATTGGAGGAGATGGGTTCGCTTGCACATACCTATTCGCCGGCTTATACCGATGCCGATTTCGATGAGATAATGCGTTGCAGCAGTCATATAACGTTCAACTCCTTGCGTCAATACGAGCATTTTGCCGCGAAGGTGGCAGCCTTCCCGCGCCATATATCGTGTGGGGTGCGCGTCAATCCCGAGTTCTCGGACGTTGCGACCGACCTTTATAACCCCTGCGCTCCCGGCTCTCGTTTGGGAGTTGTGGCCGACCAGTTGCCACCCGTGTTGCCGGTCGGTATCGAAGGGTTGCACTTCCATACGTTGTGCGAGTCGTCTTCGTTCGATTTGGAGCGTACGCTGGGCGTAGTAGAGCAGCGTTTTGCACCGTGGTTGCAGCAGGTGAAATGGCTCAACATGGGGGGCGGACATCTGATGACACGGAAGGATTACGATGTAGAGCATCTGATAGCAACCCTGCTTGCCTTCAAAGAGCGCCATCCCCATCTGCAAATTATCATGGAGCCCGGGAGTGCCTTTGCATGGCAAACCGGTGTATTGGTAACGACTGTTGTAGATATCGTCGAGAATCATGGCATACGCACGGCCATACTCGATGCCTCTTTTGCCTGCCATATGCCCGATTGTCTCGAAATGCCCTATAAACCCGCCATCCGGGGGGCTGTGGAGCCTACGCCCGGTATGCCGGTATATCGCATGGGCGGAAACTCGTGCCTTAGCGGCGATTTCGTGGGCGATTGGAGTTTCGACCACGAGTTGCAGATTGGCGAGCGTATCATTTTTGAGGATATGATACATTATACTATCGTAAAGACCACGATGTTCAACGGGGTGTCGCATCCCTCTATCGCTCTGCTCAAAAGCGATGGCAGCTTGCAGCTGTGGCGCACCTTCGGTTATGAGGACTACAAGAACCGCATGGCGTAAACTACCGGGGAATAGGGGAGTCTCTTTTCATCTGTAAAAAACGCAACAGACGGGTAGGTCGTTTTACTGTATCAATGATGTAGTTACGATTTGTAAGCACATTTTTTATACTTCTGTTTGCAATTTATAACTATTATTTTGTGTGTTCTTTTTGGTCTTTATATGGGCTTTCTGTATATTTGCAACGCAACAAAAGCAAAAAGAGTAAATTCAGTTTCATAATGCCAAATGCCACTGTGAAGTGGGGTAAATGGAAGGGAGCAGTCGGTAGAAGACAGCTCCCTTTTTTATAATTTGCAATTTCGTATAGAGACGCAATGTACATTTAATCAAAAATGATGTTTTATTTTTGCATATACTCTTTGTTGTATCATCGTATATATGAATGGAAATAAATTGCAGTAATATTTTTTATAATTGATATCATTCAGATATATAGATGTTTGATGATGTACATCCGGGTGTGAAAAGCTGTTTTGCTTTTGTTTTTTTTACAAGTTTGGTTTGGCACGGCAAAGTGGTATGTCGAATTTATGGCGATGAGAGCGGTGAACTATTCATTCTTTTTTTATGTTGTGTGGGCGTATTGCAGATGTCATTGTATCCGGTTGATTATATTGTAAATATTCAATATAATCTCTAAGAATTACATGGCGTAATATACATGATGATATAATTGTAACTTCGTGCTATATTATTGGGAAAAAACGTGTAGCACGATAATGGGAAATATTGTTGTATATCCTAATGAATTGAGTTATCTTTGCGTCAAATATACCTTATTTAGGTTACGAATAACTCTTATTTCTAAATCTTTATAGGGTGTAAATATTTCGTTCGGCTCTTCTGTGATGACACTGAAGACCGCGAAGCGTGCGATAACCGCAACAACAGGGCGCTGTGAGAAATAATATTTCCGGTTTTTAATCAGTCAGACGTTCCGATTTCAGAAGCACATTATCTCCCGCATCGTGTGTAACGATGGTAGTGTTGCTGCGAAGATGTTATCATCGGAAGGGATAGAAGTGCGAGAGCGTTCAGTTTGGTCGGATAACGATGTAGAATCAATCCAGAATTTCTGTTATGAAAGGAATCGTATTGGCAGGAGGTTCGGGGACGAGATTATACCCGATAACCAAAGGTGTCAGCAAGCAGATGCTTCCCATCTATGACAAGCCGATGATATACTATCCCATCTCGGTACTGATGTTGGCGGGGATACGCGAGATATTGATAATCTCCACGCCGCAAGACCTGCCGGGTTTCCGCCGCCTGCTGGGCGACGGGAGCGACTACGGCGTCCGTTTCGAGTATGCCGAGCAACCCAGCCCCGACGGTTTGGCGCAAGCCTTTCTCATCGGCGAGCACTTCATCGGCAACGACTCTGTCTGCCTTGTCTTGGGCGATAATATCTTTCATGGCGCCGGCTTCTCGGCCCTGCTGAAAGAGGCGGTTGCCAATGTCGAGCGGGAGGGTAATGCCACGGTCTTCGGCTACTGGGTCGACGACCCTGAACGTTACGGCGTGGCAGAGTTCGATGCCGAGGGGAGGTGCCTCTCGATAGAGGAGAAACCTGCGCACCCGAAGTCGAACTATGCCGTCGTGGGTCTCTATTTCTATCCCAACAGTGTGGTTGAGATAGCCAAGAGCATCAAGCCCT
Source organism: uncultured Porphyromonadaceae bacterium (assembly GCA_900542255.1). GTDB lineage: Bacteria > Bacteroidota > Bacteroidia > Bacteroidales > Barnesiellaceae_A > Barnesiella_A > Barnesiella_A excrementipullorum. The sequence goes on along the minus strand of UQMR01000011.1, from coordinate 22,992 downwards.
CGGCCCGTGGCGAGTTGGAGATAACATCGGTCAACCAGGAGTATTTGCAGCAAGGAGCCTTGAAGGTACAGACGTTGGGGCGCGGCTTCGCGTGGCTCGACACCGGTACGCACGACTCACTCTCCGAGGCCTCAATCTTTGTTGAGGTTATCGAGAAACGCCAGGGCTTGAAGATAGCCTGCCTCGAAGGAATTGCTTACCGCAAAGGCTGGATAAGCAAGGAGCGGATGGAAGAGATTGCCCGTCCGATGCTGAAAAACCAATACGGACAGTATCTGATGAAGGTGATTACAGAGATGGATCAAACCGGTAAAGAAAATCTCGATTAAAAGATGGAAGTCATCAAGACGTCGATAGAAGGCGTTGTAATTATAGAGCCCCGCATCTTTCGGGATGCCAGGGGCTACTTTTTCGAGTCCTTTTCGCAGAAAGAGTTCGACGAAAAGATACGCCCGATACAATTCGTACAAGACAACGAGAGCATGTCGAGCTACGGCGTGATGCGCGGGCTGCACTTCCAGCGTCCGCCCTATACACAGAGCAAGCTGGTACGCTGCGTCCGCGGCCGGGTTCTCGACGTAGCCGTCGACATCCGCAAAGGCTCGCCCACCTACGGGCAGCATGTCGCCGTAGAGCTGACAGAAGAGAACCACCGCCAGTTCTTCATCCCCCGCGGCTTCGCCCACGGCTTTGCCGTACTGAGCGAGACGGCCGTCTTCCAGTACAAGTGCGACAACTTCTACGCCCCGCAGGCCGACGGCGGTATCAGCATCAAGGACGAAAGTTTGGGCATCGAGTGGCAGATACCCGTAGAGAAGGCCATCCTTTCGGAGAAAGACCTCCGACACATCCGCCTGGAAGAGTTCGACTCGCCCTTCGATTACAACGACAACCTTTATCCCGAATTCAAACAATGAATATATTAGTCACCGGCGCCAACGGCCAGCTCGGCAACGAGATGCGCATCGTATCGCAACAGAGCGCCCACCATTATATCTTCACCGATGTCGCCGAGCTCGACATCACCGATGCTGCCGCCGTAGAGAAGATGGTAGCCGACAATGACGTGAAAGTCATCGTCAACTGTGCCGCCTACACCAATGTAGACAAGGCCGAAGACGACAGAGAATTGGCCGAGCTACTCAACGCCAAGGCCGTAGAGAATCTGGCCGTAGCCATCCGCCGGAACGATGGTCTGCTCGTGCATGTCTCCACCGACTACGTCTTCGGCGGAACCCGGAACAACACCCCGTGCCGGGAAGAGGAGGCAGCCAACCCCACCGGCGTTTACGGCGAGACCAAGTTGCATGGCGAAGAGGCCGTCATCCGCAGCGGCTGCCACTACCTCATCATCCGCACGGCCTGGCTGTACAGCGAGTACGGGAAGAACTTCCTGAAAACGATGCTCGACCTGACCGCCACGAAACCCGAGCTACGAGTCGTCTTCGACCAAGTCGGCACCCCCACCTACGCCTACGACCTGGCCGCCGCCATCTACGACATCATCGAGCAGCGCAAGTACGAAGGCCGGGACGGCATCTACCACTACTCCAACGAAGGCGTCTGCTCGTGGTACGACTTCACGAAAGCAATCGCCGAATATGCCGGCCACACCGCCTGCGACATACAACCCTGTCACAGCGACGAGTTTCCCTCGAAAGTCGTACGCCCCAGCTACTCGGTACTCGACAAGACCAAGATAAAGACAACCTTCGGCCTGAAAGTCCCCTACTGGACCGATTCGCTGAAACAGTGTATCGACAACCTCCAACACCAATAACAACAACATCAACAACAATGGACAACTACACAAGACATATCCTCATCACCGGCGGCGCCGGCTTCATCGGTTCCCATGTAGTACGTCTCTTCGTCAACAAATACCCCGAGTACCATATCATCAACCTCGACAAGCTCACCTATGCCGGCAACCTCGCCAACCTCAAAGACATAGAAGCGCGCCCCAACTACACCTTCGTTCGCGCCGACATCTGCGACTTCGATAAGATGCTCGAAGTCATGCAACAATACCACATCGACGGCATCATCCACTTAGCCGCCGAGAGCCATGTAGACCGCAGCATCAAAGACCCCTTCACCTTCGCCCGCACCAACGTCATGGGCACCCTCAGCCTGCTGCAAGCCGCCAAACTCTATTGGGAGTCACTCCCCGAGAGATACGAAGGCAAACGCTTCTACCACATCTCCACCGACGAAGTCTACGGCGCGCTGGAAATGACCCATCCCGAAGGCATCGAGCCCCCGTTTACGACAACCGCCTCGTCGTCGAAACATCATCTGGCCTACGGTAAGGACTTTTTCTACGAAGAGACCAAATACAACCCCCACAGCCCCTATTCGGCCAGCAAAGCATCGAGCGACCACTTCGTGCGCGCCTACCACGACACCTACGGCATGCCCACGATAGTAACCAACTGCTCCAATAACTACGGCCCCTACCAATTCCCCGAGAAACTCATCCCCCTTTTCATCAACAACATACGCCATCGCAAGCCCCTCCCCGTCTACGGCAAAGGCGAGAACGTACGCGACTGGCTCTACGTCGAAGACCACGCCCGCGCCATCGACCTTATCTTCCACAAAGGCACCACAGCCGAGACCTACAACATAGGCGGCTTCAATGAGTGGAAAAACATCGACATCATCCGGGTCGTCATCAACACCGTCGACCGCCTGTTAGGACGCCGCGAAGGTGAGGACATGGACCTCATCACCTACGTCACCGACCGTGCCGGCCACGACATGCGCTACGCCATCGACTCCACAAAGCTGCAAAAAGAGCTCGGCTGGGAGCCCAGCCTGCAATTCGAGGAGGGTATCGAGAAGACCGTACGGTGGTACCTCGACAACCAGGAGTGGATGGACAACATCACCTCGGGCGACTACGAAAAGTACTACGAGGAGATGTATGCTAAGAGATGAGCCGAATGCTCATGCCGACCTATGCAGTTATTTGAAATGATGCCGAAGTCCGGTTATAACCTACAACCGATTCACTCGGAAATTTTCCGAGTGAATCGTAATCTGTTGACGTAATAGCATGACAACTTACCAGCCAACCACAATGCCGCCACGCGACAACTATATGCAAGCCGTACGAGGGTTGTGTATCATAGCTGTGGTCATGATACATATACCGCCCGTTTACGGTGTGAATATTTCGCAGCAAGTCATTAATTTCGCGGTTGCTGTCTTCTTTTTCATGTCGGGTTATTTTGTCAAGGCAGAATCGTTCTCCCTCAAAAAACGCACGTTGCGTACATTGCTGCCATATTGCCTGTGGACAATATTCGCTCTACTTGTGTATGGAATCTCCCTGCTGTTTCTGGGTGGGCGTAAGATAGACTTCGACACGTACGAGATAATAAAGATTATTTTCTTCGGAGGCGGTGCACCGCAACTCTATTTCCTAAGCGTCCTTTTACAGCTTACGCTGCTTACCCCCTTGTTGATAAGGTTGATACACCGGAACAGCCGTATGGTAGACCTCGTTTGTTGGGCCGTCACGCCGCTTTATGTAGCGCTGATGTACTTCCACGATTATGTTACAGGCAGCCGCCTGCCGCTCTATTGTGCGCTCTTCCCGGCGTGGTTCGGTTTCTATTATGCCGGTATGGTGGTACGAGAACGAAACATCACTCTGCGAGTAGGCAACGTGACGCTTGTCGCCCTGCTGCTGCTCACCCTCTACCTCTCTTTGGCCGAGTCGCAGCTATTAGAGGCCAGATTACCGTGGATGGCAGTCTCGCAAGTCAAATTCAGCTCCATGTTCTATGCAGCTGCTGTCATAGCTCTGGTACTGAAAAACCGCGACCCGCAACAACCGGCGGGTCTACTTTCGCGCATCGGTGACTATTCGTTCGGAATATACCTCATACATATATATGTCTTGGTACTTATCAATAAGTCGGTCGATTCTGTTTTTGATAATACCATTCTCTATCCGTTCCTCCACAGCCAATCCGTTCGTATCGTCCTCGTCGTTGCCATCAGCTATGCCATTGTATCGCTGTTGGCAAAGGTCGTGGGCGACAAGGCGGCCAAATATTTGGGATTGAAATAAAATAAAATATGATGGATAAAACATTATACGAAAAAAGAGTTCAAGAACGTTCAACTTTAAGATTTTTGGTTGGATTGTATCCACGGTTGATACGTTATATATATTTTTCATATACTCGATATATAGCTCGTTGTAGAGGAGCAATTGTCGGAGAAGATGTAACCATGCCGTTATCATTTGCTAAAAGAGCAAATTCAAATCTTGTTATAGGTAATAATGTCTCTATTGCTCGAGGTGTAAATTTCTCTTCACTCCGATATAAATGCATTATAGGTAATAATGTAATTATAGGTACTAATGTCAGGTTTGTTATGGATTCTCATAATATAGATTCGGAAGAGTGGGAGCATGTCAGAAATGGATCTGATAAATTGATAGTTGAAGATTATGTATGGATTTGTCCTGATAGTACGATATTACCATCAGTTAAAATTATAGGTAAAAGTGCTGTTGTGGGGGCTAATTCAGTTGTTTGTAAGGATGTAGAAGAGATGCTAGTTATTGGAGGTAATCCTGCTAAACCCTTGAGATATAGGAAATGTGTCCATGTGAATTTGGTTGTGGAGTCGCTACTTTCAGGAGATCTGAAAAAATATTGTGCTGTTAGATGTCAGCGATGAACTTGTTAAAATCGCCCATAAGAAAAAATGTAGGCGCAAATATTTTTGGCGTTGTAATACAATTTATCAGTCAAATTGCATTAGTACCTTTATTTTTAAGATTTTGGAATGTTGATTTATATAGCGATTGGATTGTTATATCTGCATTAAGTAGTTTCTTTACAATGACAGATTTGGGATTGGGATCGGTTACGGCAAATCAATTTGTAATGGCATTTTCTCAACAAGACACATCAAAATGCAATAAGCTTTTGACGAATAATATTATTATGACAGTTACAATTGCGATAGCTGTAATGTTGGGATGTTATTTGTTTGTCAATGTATTTAATATAGTAGATGTGTTGAAAATAAACGTTTTATCTCGGCACTCTGCTAATTATGTATTTTTAATGCAGATCCTACTGATTTTTATAGGAATGATAGGGATGATATGGGATGCTGTTTTTAGGGCAGTTTCTTGGAATTATAAAGCTGCATTTATTTCTAATATAGCACGTCTTCTGGAATGTATTGTAATTATAGTTTCTTTGTGCTTACATTTTTCGATTGAGTTGATGGTTACTTTGTATATATTGCCGAAGTCTATTGTGTGTATCTATAAATGGTTATATTCGAAAAAGATATTTAAATATAAATTTAATTGTAGTTATTATGATTGGTGTGAATTAAAAAAAATATTTATTCCATCAGTTTCATTTATGGCGTTCCCAATAGGAAATGCAATTGTTTTACAAGGTATGACACTTGTGGTAAATCGATTTTTTGGTCCATCTGCGGTGGTATCGTTTAATACGACTCGTACGATGTGTAACTTTTTGAAAACATTATTGACAACAATTCAACAAGCGGTATGGCCGGAATATACAATTGCGTATGCCCAAGGCAATATCGACAGGATGAGGATTTTACATAGGAAAGTTTTTTCTTTGACTACGATTGCAGCTATATTTATTAGTATATTTCTGATGTTATTTGGAAAGTATATTTATAATATATGGACGCAAGGAGATGTACAATTTGATAGTGCATTGATGTTTGCTTTTTTATTGGTGTTGTTAATGAATAATCTTTGGGAATCAAGTTCTGTTTCATTAATGGCAACGAATAAGCATACTAGAATAGGTATAATGTATGTAGTGTTGGCTTTTGTTTCTTTATTGTTGGCAATGTGTTTAGGCTATTTTTTAGATACACTTCCTTTGATGGTATTATCATTGCTACTAATACATATTCCATTATCTTATTATGCGATAAAGCAAGCAATTAATATGACGCATGATTCTATTAGAGGATTGTTATCCTCGTTTTATAATTATAAAATATGGAGAAAGTAATTCTGTCGACAGGTATAGGACGACTGCATTTGGTACAGAGTGCAGAAGCTATTTTGAAAAAAAGTATTGATTTATTACTTTTGATAGGATGGGTACCTAAAAATACAGATGCCTGGTATATAAAGTTATTTGCTAAGATTATAGGACATAAAAATCTCATTGCGGGGTTGAAGAAAAGAAATCTTCCTGAACTAGAAGGACACATTAAAACAATAGCTTTTGCTGAGTTTGTAACTCAGTTTTTATTTTTACTATCGAAATATCATATCTTAATATCTCATGAGAGGGCTGCTAAATTAGGGTGGATTTTATGGGGATGGCTTTCTTCTTTTAAGTTGCGGGATGCAGATATATTTCATGTAAGAAGTTGTGCCGGCCAAGGTGGCGCAATAAAAAAAGCACGGAAACTGGGTATGAAAATAGTGGTAGACCATTCTATTGCTTATCCGACCTTTTTTGATAAACAATTGAAATCTGAATATGAAGCAGAAGGATTACATTCAGAATTGGTCTCATCTAATCCTTTGTGGCAGCTTGCTATTGAAGATTGTCGTGAAGCAGATGTCATTCTAGTAAATTCATATTTTGTTAAGCAGACATTTTTGGATAATGCATATCCTGATGAAAAAATAAAGGTCGCATATTTAGGCGTTCGTAGAGATTTTATAGGATTAAAAACAGATTATAATATCCATAACACTGTAAAACTTCTGTTTACTGGGGATTTTAGTATTCGGAAAGGGGCTAAATATATTTTAGAAGCATGTCATATTTTAGATGTCAAGAACCTAAAATATGAGTTGATAGTAGTAGGTACATACGATGGTGCGAAGAAACTTATTGATAGATATGCAATAAAGAATTTAAGATTGGTAGGACATGTACCTCAAGATGAGTTAAAAAAATATTTGGGCCAATCTGATATTTATATATTCCCTTCTTTATGTGAAGGATGTGCAAGTTCTGGTATGGAAGCCTTGGCTGCAGGAATGCCTGTTGTTGCTACGTTTGAGAGTGGTCTTCCCATAGAAAATAATAAAACAGGAATAGTTGTACCTACAAAAAATGCTGTGGCTATAGCAGATGCAATAATGTGTTATATAGAAAACTCCTTATTACGAGAGAGAGTAGGGCAGAATGCCAAGCAAATGATATCAGCAAAATATACATGGGATACTTATGCAGAAGAAGTTGTGTCGATATATAAAACTCTTCTTAAAAAATCGTGATAAAATATAGTATGGATATTTTATAAAATCTACTTATCAAAGTATGAGTAGTAACATCTACTTATAATAGATACATCTTGTATATAGTTGATATTTTGACGGATAAATAATATCATGAAGTTAACAGTGAATCAAAAATCAATATGGCTTATTATTTTAGGTCTGTTATATCCTATAACATTGCGCGTTTGGGGCATTGTTCGTATTGGTGAAATAGTTGCAATATTACTAGGTATTTATATACTTGTAAAGGATGGTCATTTGTATATGAAAATAAAGCCATTTAGGATACTAGTATTTTTATATTGTTTGTGTTTAATTGCAATACCTATTTCTGATTGGGTTAATCAAGTTGAAGTTGTTGATGCAATAAAAGGTTTGGGTTCTTTTATCTTTTTACTGCCTTTCTTTTTTGTGGGGATGTGGTTATTGTCTGATGATTTTTCTCGAATAAAGTATTTTGTTATTGCATGTACAGTCGCTCAGTGGCTTGTTTTTCTGTTTTTGCCACAATTTAGTTATGAGTCTTCTATGTTTTTAGATGTGGAGCCGGTTACAATAAAAGATAAGTTAAGTCTAAATGAAGAGCTTTTTGCTTATCAATATGCTCCATTAGTATTGGTATTCCTTTGTTTATTTTATAGTAAACATAAAAAATTATTATCGGTTTTATTATTGCCAATTTCTTTGTTTTTCCTTTTTGGAGGCTCTCGCAATTTATTTTTGGTATATGCATGTGCTGGGATATTATTATTAATGCAGCATAATATCAATGAAAGTAATAAAATAGAGAAAATTCTTCTTTTTAGAAAACGGATTGTAGGTGTTATTTTGGGTTTGTTGTTAATTGCTTGGTCAGTTAATTTTAGTTATGCATATTTGGCCCAAAATGGATTTTTAGGAGAGATAGCTCAATGGAAATATGAACATCAGGCTCAAAAAGGGAATATATTTATAGGAGGACGTCCTCATTTTTTTATAGGGACATATGCTGCTCTTAAAGAGCCTATATGGGGATACGGGTCTTACGCGAAAGATGTAGATGGTATTGCGTCTGAATTTGCTCGTAAGTATGGAGTGAAACTTGATTTTGAAACATCTTCACACGAATTAATACCTACACATTCACATATAATATATTATTGGGTTTGTAATGGTATTATGACTTTACCTTTTTGGATTTTTGTGATTTATAATCTTGTGATTTTTATCTTGCGAGGTAATTGGTCTTGGTGTCTATCTCAATCTGCATATTATTTGATAGTATCACTATCGTTATTATGGGCAGTATTTTTTTCTCCATACCAAGATCGATTGACATTCGCTTTTATTATTATTGCTGTTATATTAATGAATACTGAAGGACGTTTGATTAGACATAAAAAGTTGTAGAATGAGTTATATTAAGATATCTGTAATAATGCCGTCATATAATCAAGGTCGGTATTTAGAAGAAGCGATACTGTCAGTTCTGAACCAATCATATTCTAATTTAGAATTTATTATTTTAGATGCAGGCTCTACCGATGGTAGTGTAGACATTATAAAAAGATATGCTGATAAAATAACATATTGGCGAAGCCATCCAGATGGCGGGCAGAGTGCAGCGTTCAACGAAGGGTTTCGGATGGCAACGGGTGATTTTCTGACATGGTTGAATTCTGATGATGTAATGTTACCTGGAACGTTGCATTTGTTGAATGAATATGTTCATAAGTATCCATCCTATGATTGGTTTATGGGGAATACCGTTTGGATGGATAAGGACGGTAAAATCTTCCGGGTGGGAAAGATGGAGAAGTGGTCTGATTTTTTTACTCGCCGAGGACTTTATAGTGCGGGCGGTCCAACATCGTTTTTTAGAAAGTCTCTTTTAGAACGATATGGATATCTTCGTGAAGATTTCCATTATTCCATGGATATGGAGCTATGGGACCGGTTTATAGTGAATGACGTTAAGTTTAAGAGAATCAAGGAATATTGTTGGGCTTTGAGGATGCATGATATGGCTAAAACTTCTTCTTATATGTTTGTTAACAAGGACAATGCAGAATCTGTTTCTTTGAAACAGAAAGAACGTAAGGAAGAAACAAAGATGCATAAGAATCTATATCCGATGTTTGTACATGGAAGATGTTATCATGTGTTGTTTTCTATATATAAAATATGCGATATAACAGCTTTCTCACGTATATGGGATAGAAGGTTTATAGGGAAACATTATAAATCAATAAAACGATGAGCAGAATATTAATACAAATAATGTTGTTTATTTTCCCATGGAAAATCCGAAGGCCGTTGTTATGTAAGATATTTGGCTTTCAAATTGCGAAAACAGCTAAAATAGGTTTTTCTATCATTTTGGCAAGAGAATTGATTTTGGAAGAGAATTCAAATATAGGAAGCTTAGTAATATGTAAAGGAATAGATTGTTTTAAAATGTATAAAGGCTCTCATGTCGGGAATCTTATGTATATTACAGGTTTTTCAACGTTAAATAATTCGGTTTTCCAATCTGTTCACAATCGCCATTGTGAGTTGATAATGGATGAATATTCTACTTTAACAAGCCGACATTTTGTTGATTGTAACGGTGGTGTTTATATAGGTGCTTTTACGACTATTGCTGGGATAAAAAGTCAAATTTTGACTCATAGTATAAATGTGTATAAAAATAGACAAGAAGCTCACCCCATATATATTGGTAAATATTGTTTTGTAGGAACAGGCTGTATTTTACTGCCAGGAACGAAACTGCCAGATTATAGTGTATTGGGAGCAGGTTCGGTTTTGACAAAATCTTATGAAGAACCAGCTTGTTTGTATGCTGGGAATCCTGCAAAAAATATTAAAGATATAGATATAACTACTGCATTGTATTTCCAGCGGGATGAGCGTATGGTTTATTAAAATATGTTATTAAATATCCATTTATGAATATAGCTATCGTTGGTACCGGATACGTAGGTCTTGTATCGGGTACGTGCTTTGCCGAGATGGGTGCCGATGTCACTTGTGTCGATGTAGATGAGAAAAAAATCGGTCGTCTTTTGGCCGGTGAGATACCAATTTATGAACCTAATCTCGATACGTTGGTCGCACGTAACGTAAAAGCAGGGCGGTTGCACTTCACTACCGACCTCACGAAGGTGCTCGACAACGTAGAGATTGTATTTAGTGCAGTGGGGACACCACCCGATGAGGATGGCAGTGCCGACCTCCGCTATGTCCTTGAAGTTGCCAGTACCATAGGTCGTAATATGAACCGTTATGTGTTGGTGGTCACCAAGAGTACGGTGCCGGTAGGCACGGCCGAGAAGGTGAAAGCCGTTATTCGCGAGGAACAACAACGCCGAGGAGTGGATATACCGTTTGATGTGGCATCCAATCCCGAGTTTCTGAAAGAGGGCGCTGCGATAGACGACTTTATGAAGCCCGACCGCGTAGTGGTGGGTGTGGAGAGTGAGCGCGCACAGGAGCTTATGACACGCCTTTACAAGCCCATGTTGCTCAATAATTTCCGGGTCATATTCATGGATATACCTTCGGCCGAGATGACGAAGTATGCAGCCAATTCGATGTTGGCGACCCGTATATCGTTTATGAACGATATAGCGAATCTGTGCGAGCTGGTGGGTGCCGATGTCAATATGGTACGCAAGGGTATAGGTAGCGATACACGTATTGGTAGCAAGTTCCTCTACGCCGGGTGCGGATATGGTGGCAGTTGCTTCCCCAAGGATGTGAAGGCGTTGATACATACAGCCCAGGAGCATGGCTATAACATGCAGGTGCTCAATGCGGTGGAAGCGGTAAATGAGCGGCAGAAAAATATTCTTTTCGAAAAGTTCGTCCGTTATTTCAATGGAGATGTCGCAGGGCGCAAGGTCGCTTTGTGGGGATTGGCTTTCAAACCTCAGACCGATGATATGCGTGAGGCTCCTTCGTTGGTTCTTATAGAAAGTCTTTTGGCTGCCGGCTGCCAGGTTACAGCATACGACCCGGTGGCAATGGACGAGTGCCGTCGCCGTATAGGTGACCGCATCAGCTATGCAAGTAATCTATACGATACGGTGATAGATGCCGATGCTATCTTCCATGTTACGGAGTGGAAAGAGTTCCGTATGCCATCGTGGGAAGTGATACGCCGGGCTATGAAGTCTAACCCTGTTTTGATAGATGGTCGCAACGTATATTCGGCCGAAGAGTTGGGGGGTATTACTTATCTGAAAATAGGATAAACTCACAGTTCTAAGACAAGTCATGAAAGTATTGCATACCATATCGGGTTTGAGTGTGTATGGCGGAGGCCCTTCATTGAGCACTTTATTAACGGTTAAGGGGCTCAGACAGAATGGGGTGGATGCAGAGATACTTACATATTTCCCCGAAATAAAAGGAGATGCATTGATATCGACAGATGCATATATCCATGCGATAAAAGCCGCACACGACAGGCGATTCGCTTATTCTCGTGAGTACACGAAAGCCTTGCATGATATGGCCGCGAGCAGTGAAGTATTGCATGCACAAGGGGTATGGCAATATCCGGCACATATTACAGCTTCGGAAGCTCGTCGCAAAGGGAAGCCGTATGTTATATCGTTGCGCGGCATGTTGTACCCGCAAGCCATGAAAAGCTCTGCATGGGTAAAACGATTGTCTATGTTGTTATATCAACATCGCGATTTGCAGCAAGCTGCTTGCATACATGCTACGTGTCGCGAAGAGTATGAGTTTTATCGTCAATTGGGCTTTACAAATCCTGTTGTGGTTATACCTAACCCGATAGAGGTTGTCGATTCTTCACAGATATCGGTTACACGCCAATCACGGATTAGAATTGGTTATTTAGGACGTGTACATCCTCGAAAGAGGATAGAGCGCCTTTTGTATGCCATGGCAGCATTGGGGACGAGGGCTTCATGTTGTGAATTGGTGGTGATAGGTGGCGGCGATAAGGAGTATGAAGCCTTTTTGCAGTCGGAGGCCGAAAGATTACATCTTTCTAATGTTCGGTTTACCGGCTTTTTGTCGGGGCAAGCCAAAGAGGAAGCATTGCAATCGTTGTCGTACCTGTTTGTTCCCAGTGATTTTGAAAATTTTGGTAATATAGTTACCGAGGCTCTTGTCCGAGGTATTCCTGTTATGGCAAGTAAGGGAACACCGTGGGAGGAACTGAATACTTATCGCTGCGGCTGGTGGGTCGACAACGATGTAGATACCATTGCCTCTACGATGAGTGCAGCCATAGAGTTGCCCGAAGAGGAGCGCCGTGCTATGGGAGAACGAGGCCGACAGCTTATTGTAAACCATTATTCAGTAGATGTAGTAGCTGCCCAAATGAAAGCTGTATATGAATGGCTCTTGGGTGGTACAAAGCCAGATTGTGTGTATGAGTGAAGTAAGATTGCAAAAATACCAAAATCGTTTAAGTTGGAAAAACCGTTTGGGACGATTGGTGTGGAATATAGTTTGCCTGCTATTTTTCCGTCCCTTTTCATCCAATATATTTTCTCCTTGGCGTAATTTCTTACTCCGATGTTTTGGCGCAAAGATAGGGAGAGGAGTACATGTGTATAGCTCTGTCCGTATTTGGGCCCCATGGAATTTGGTTATGGGCGATTATGCCTGCCTTGCACCCCAAGTTGATTGTTATAATACGGCTATGGTTGAGATTGGTGAGCATGCTACTGTGTCGCAGAAATCGTATCTGTGTGCATCTTCGCATGATATATACGACCCCAACCATTCGCTTATAGTTGCTCCTATAATGATTGGCTCACAAGCATGGGTCGCTGCCGATGCCTTTGTGGGTATGGGTGTTACAATAGGCGAGGGGGCTGTCGTAGGTGCCCGGGCTGTTGTAACGAAAGATGTGGAGCCATGGACCGTAGTTGCGGGGAATCCTGCTCGTTTTATAAAGAAAAGAGTATTACGCGATGCTTGATATTTCGGTTATAATCCTTACGTATAATGAGGAGATACACATACGGCGGTGTATCGAAAATGTGTTGCCGTTTGCTCGTGAAGTATTTGTTGTAGATAGTTGTTCTACCGATGCCACGGTAGAGATAGCTCGGGCACTGGGGGCAGAGGTTTATGCCCATGATTGGCCGGGAAATCAGGCGGCACAGTTTAATTGGGCATTAGATAATTTGCCTATAAAGTCGGAGTGGGTACTGCGGTTAGATGCCGATGAATACCTTCTGCCCGATTTGATTGCGGAGATGCAGGTTAAGGTACCTCAGTTACCCTGTCAAGTGACCGGAATTGAGTTGAAACGCCGGCATATCTTTATGGAACGATGGATGCGGCGAGGTACATATCCGGTAAAGATATTACGTCTGTTTCGCTACGGCAAGGCCGTGTGTGAACAACGTTTGATGGATGAGCATATTTGTCTGTTAGAGGGTACGTGTGTTACGTTCGATAATGACTTTTGTGATCATAACTTGCACAACCTTACGTGGTGGATAACGAAGCATAATGGTTATGCAATTCGTGAAGCCGTAGAACTTCTCGATATAGAATTTAACTTGTTCCCAACGCACGAATCGTTGCCTATGCTTGCAGAGCAAGCTGCAAAGAAACGTATAAGAAAGCAGAAATATGCCCGTATGCCCTTGTTTTGGCGGGCGTTTATGTATTTCTTCCTGCGTTATATTGTCAAAGGCGGCTTTCTTGAAGGAAAGGAAGGTTTCTTATGGCATTTTCTGCAAGGCTGGTGGTATCGCACATTGGTCGATGCCAAGATTTTCGAGATAAAAAAAGCCTGCGGAGATGACTGCGAGAAGATAAAAGAGTATATAAGGCAAAATTATAATATGATATTAGAATAATATTTCTGAGAGATCGGTTAGGTAATATCAGAGGTAAATACATGCATACAAGCAGCAAGAATATAATACATTCAGTATCTTTGTAAGATAGGAAACGATAGGTGGTGTAAAATTTGAAAATTTTGTTTTCATTTGTCTCTGCGTTTCTCTTTCCTTATATTTGCAAGAATAAAAACAACAGTATCATGAATAACAGGAATCATGTAGTTATAATGGCCGGCGGCATTGGAAGCCGTTTTTGGCCTATGAGCACACCCGAGCGTCCCAAGCAATTTATCGATGTAATGGGATGCGGTCGCAGTTTGTTGCAATTGACCGTCGACCGTTTCAGTGGTGTGTGTCCTCCCGACCATGTATGGGTGGTCACCTCCGAGCAATACGTACAGTTGGTACAGGAACAATTGCCCGAGGTACCCGCCTGCAATATACTTGCCGAACCCTGCCGTCGCAATACCGCGCCGTGTATTGCCTTCGTTGCGTGGAAGATACGCAAGCATTTCCCCGATGCCAATATTGTGGTTACGCCCAGCGATGCGTTGGTACTCGATACCGAGGAGTATCGTCGTATCATCTCTACTGCACTCGATTTTACGGCCGACAGCAATGCTATTGTGACGATAGGCATTCGTCCCAATCGTCCCGAGACAGGTTACGGTTACATTGCCGCTGGCGACCGGCTGCCCGGGGCAGATATATGTAAGGTCAGTCAGTTTAAGGAGAAACCCACCCTGGAAGTAGCCAAGTCATATATCGCAGCCGGCAACTATTTTTGGAACGCCGGTATCTTCGTGTGGAATGTGAATACCATTGTCGATTCCATAACCCGCTACTGCCCGGCACTCGCAGCTATATTCGACAAGCTGCAAGCTTCATACTATACCCCCGACGAGGGAGAAGCTGTAAAGGCTCTCTTCCCGCAGTGCGAGAATATTTCCATCGATTATGCCGTCATGGAGAAATCGCCCGATATATTTGTCTTGCCAGCCGATTTCGGTTGGAGCGACTTGGGTACATGGGGTTCGTTGCACACACATCTTTCGCACGATGCTAATGGAAATGCCATGGTTGGCAATGTGAAGATGTACGATAGCAAAAATTGTGTGGTACACGTCCCCGAGGAGCGTAAGGTTATCATACAAGGTCTCGATGGTTATATCGTTGCCGAGAAAGACGATACCATCCTGATATGCCGTTTGAGTGAAGAACAACGTATAAAAGAGTTTTCGGCCGAGTGAAAGTAAGCATCGTTACAGCCACATATAATGCCGCCCATACGCTGCGCGACACCATAGAGAGCGTTTTGGCGCAAGATTACGGCGATATAGAGTATATCGTTGTCGATGGTGCATCTACCGACGATACCATTCGTATCTTGCAAGCATATGCGCCTCGTTTCGCCGGCCGTATGCGATGGATAAGCGAGCCCGACAAGGGAATATACGATGCCATGAACAAGGGCTTGCGTATGGCAACGGGCGATGTGGTGGGCACTATCAATAGTGACGATTTCTATAACCACGACGATGTTATTTCGCGTGTGGCGGCCTGCTTTGCCGACACATCTGTACAGGCAGTATATGGCGATGTCCGTTTTGTACGTCCCGACGATTTGAACCGTACGATTCGTTATTACTCATCGAGCGGATTTACCCCTCGTAAGTTCCGCTATGGATGGATGCCGGCGCATCCTACCTTCTTTACATACCGTCGTTTCTTCGACGAGTATGGTTATTATCGTACCGATTATCGCATTGCGGCCGACTATGAGTTGCTTATACGTTTCCTCTATACATATCAATTACATACCCGATACTTGGCGTACGATTTCATAAAGATGCGTACAGGTGGGGCAAGCACATCGTCGTGGCGCAGCAACTGGGTGCTCAATCGCGAGATAGTACGGGCTTGCCGGGAAAACGGCATTTATACCAATATGCCGATGGTCATGATGAAATATTTTGTCAAGATATTCGAGTATCTCAATCCCGATAAAAAATGAATCTGCTTATAACGGGCATACACGGTTTTGTGGGGAGCAATCTGGTACGCACCCATGCCGCAACGCATACTATATACGGCCTCGATATAGTGGCGCCAAATAAGGAAGGTGTTGTTGCGACCTATTCGTGGAACGACCTCGACCGAGCTGCTATTCCGCCTGTCGATGCCATCGTGCATCTGGCCGGCAAGGCACACGATACCAAGAACGAAGCAGCGGCCCAAACATACTTTGACATCAATACCGGGCTGACGAAGAAGATTTTCGATTACTTCCTCGCTTCGCAGGCCCGCGTATTCATATTTTTCTCCTCCGTCAAGGCCGCAGCCGATACGGTGGGCGATACCATTCTTACAGAAGAGGTCGTCCCTTCACCCAAAGGACCTTATGGAGAAAGTAAGCTCGCAGCCGAGGAATATATTCGTTCGCATGCAACTATTACCGATGGCGTATATACCCTGCCCGGTGGGAAGAGAGTCTATATATTACGCCCCTGCATGATACACGGCCCGGGTAACAAAGGCAACCTCAATTTGCTATACAACGTAGTGCGTACCGGAATGCCGTGGCCTTTGGCAGCTTTCGACAATCGACGTACTTTTACGAGTGTCGATAATCTTTGTTATGTTATAGGGCGGCTTATCGAAGGTACGGCTCCCGGCGGAGTATATAATATGGGCGATGACGAGAGCCTCTCTACCAACGAACTGATTGCTGTTATTTGTAATGTATTGGGTAAGAAAACCCGATTGTTGCATATCGGTAAAGGTGTGATGACGGGTTTGGCTCGCATAGGCGGAGCATTGCATCTGCCGCTTAATCCCGAACGGTTGCAGAAGCTCACCGAAAATTATGTGGTGAGCAACCATAAAATAAAACAAGCCCTTTCCATCGATACCATGCCTGTGCGTGCAGCCGATGGCTTGCGGATTACCATAGAAAGTTTCGTAAATAATAAATAACCGATATAAAATGAAGAAAGCACTTATTACCGGTATTACCGGTCAGGACGGTTCATTTTTGGCCGAATTTTTGTTGGAAAAAGGATATGAAGTGCATGGCACTTTACGTCGCAGTTCATCGTTCAATACAGGACGTATCGAGCATCTCTATCTCGATGAGTGGGTGCGCGATATGAAGAACAAACCCTTGGTTAATCTTCACTATGCCGATATGACCGACTCTTCGTCGCTGATACGCATTATACAGATGATTCAGCCCGACGAGATATATAACCTTGCGGCACAGAGCCATGTGAAGGTGAGCTTCGATGTGCCCGAATACACAGCCGAGGCCGATGCCGTAGGTACGCTCCGTCTGCTCGAAGCCGTGCGTATCCTCGGGCTCGAAAAGAAGTGCCGCATCTATCAGGCCTCGACCAGCGAGCTCTTCGGCAAGGTGCAGGAGATACCGCAGAAAGAGACTACGCCTTTCTACCCCCGTTCGCCCTACGGCGTTGCCAAGCAATACGGATTCTGGATTACCAAAAACTATCGCGAGTCATACGGCATGTATGCTGTTAACGGTATATTGTTCAATCACGAAAGCGAGCGTCGCGGTGAGAACTTCGTGACCCGTAAAATCACACTGGCAGCGGCGCGCATCGTGCAAGGATTCCAAGACAAGCTCTATTTGGGAAATCTCGATTCGTTGCGCGACTGGGGCTATGCCAAAGACTATGTCGAGTGCATGTGGCTTATCCTGCAACATGAGACGCCCGAAGATTTCGTTATCGCTACCGGCGAGTACCACACGGTTCGCGAGTTCTGTACGCTGGCATTCAAGGAGGTAGGCATAGAACTCCGTTGGGAAGGAAAAGGTGTCGACGAGAAGGGTATCGATGTAGCTACCGGCAAGGTACTGGTAGAGGTAGACCCCAAATACTTCCGCCCGGCCGAGGTAGAGCAACTCTTGGGCGACCCCACCAAAGCCAAAAAGCTCCTGGGATGGAATCCCCGCAAGACCTCGTTCCAAGAATTGGTGCGCATCATGGTAGAGCATGACATGCACTTTGTAAAGAAATTGCATCTTAAATCGCAACTCTGATATGGAGAAGGATGCCAAAATATATGTTGCCGGCCATCGCGGTTTGGTAGGCTCGGCTATTTGGAACAACCTCGCGAGCAAAGGGTACACCAATTTGGTAGGGCGTACCCACAAGGAACTCGATTTGCTCGACGGTGTGGCCGTGCGTCGTTTCTTCGACGAGGAGCAGCCGCAATACGTAGTGCTTGCTGCGGCGCATGTGGGCGGTATCATGGCCAACAGCCGTTATCGGGCCGATTTTATCTACCAGAACCTCCAAATCCAGCAGAATGTCATAGGCGAGAGTTTCCGTCATGGCGTGAAGAAGCTGTTGTTCCTCGGCAGTACCTGCATCTATCCGCGCGAGGCACCTCAGCCCATGAAGGAGGAGGTCTTGCTTACATCGCCGCTCGAATATACCAACGAGCCCTATGCCATTGCCAAGATTGCAGGGTTGAAGATGTGCGAAAGTTTCAATCTTCAATACGGTACCAACTATATCGCCGTTATGCCCACCAATCTCTATGGCCCGCACGATAATTTCCATCTCGAAAACAGCCATGTGCTCCCTGCCATGATACGCAAAATCCATCTGGCACATCTTCTGCATACCGGCGATTGGGATGCCGTGCGGCGCGACCTCGATATCCGTCCGGTAGAGCATGTAGACGGAAAGGCTTCCGAGAGCGATATAGCAGCCATCCTCGGACGCTATGGTATCACGGCCGAGGCCGTTACGCTGTGGGGTACGGGTACGCCGCTGCGGGAGTTCCTTTGGAGTGAAGAGATGGCCGATGCTTCGGTCTATGTATTGGAGCATGTCGATTTTGTCGATACCTATGCACCCGGAGAGAAGGATATACGCAACTGCCATATCAATGTAGGCACAGGCAAGGAGATTTCAATCCGCGCTGTTGCCGAGTTGATTGTGAAGACGGTGGGATATACCGGCGAGCTCCGTTTCGACGCTACGAAACCCGATGGAACCATGCGCAAGCTCACCGATGTGACGAAACTGCATAACTTGGGCTGGCATCATCGCATAGAGATAGAGGAAGGCGTAGAAAGACTCTATCATTGGTATCTCCAAGGCGAATTGTAAAAGTGATGAAGGCATATATCTCATTATTGCGTCCCGCACAGTGGGTCAAGAACCTTTTCCTGTTCCTGCCCCTCTTTTTCGGTCATACCCTTCTGCAACCCGACAGGGTGTGGCCTTGTTGTGTGGCGTTTGTGATGTTTTGCCTCATCAGCAGCAGTATATACATACTCAACGACCTGCGGGATGTTGCCTACGACAGGCAGCATCCCGAGAAGTGTCGCCGCCCCATCGCTGCGGGGTTGGTATCGCCGCGTACGGCGGTTGCATTGCATGTGGCTTTGTTGCTGTCGGCATTGCTGATAGGCTGGTGCCTGCCTCCCGACAGCCGCGGTGCATTGTATATCGTTGTGGCATATTATGTGCTCAATGTAGCATATTGCTTCGGGTTGAAGCGCATCTCATTGCTCGATGTCATGATTGTTGCAGCCGGTTTTGTACTGCGCATTATGGCCGGTGCCGAGGCCGCCAGCATAACCCCTTCGCATTGGATTGTGCTTATGACCTTTTTGCTGGCACTCTTCCTGGCGCTTGCCAAACGTCGCGACGATGTGTTGCATTATGAGCAGACGCGCGAGGCGTTGCGCAGCAACGTAGCATTCTACAACCGCGAGTTTCTCAATTCTACCCTTACCCTTGTGGCGGCTGTGACGTTGGTGTGCTATATTATGTATACCGTCGATGAGCAGATTATGCAGCGGCTGGGTTGCCGCTATGTATATATGACCACTATTTTCGTATTGGCGGGTATCTTGCGCTATCTGCAACTCACATTGGTCGAGGAGAAGAGTTGGAGTCCTACCCGTATATTGTTGCGCGACCGTTTCCTGCAACTTTGCATCCTGCTTTGGTTCCTGTCGTTTGCCATCATCATATATGGATAAAGCTACGGTAGCTGTTTTCGATTTCGACGGTACCCTGACCACCCGCGACACCTTGCCGCTGTTTGTCGATTTCGTCAAGGGTAGGGGGGCGTTTGCCATGGCCATGCTGCGCCGGTTACCGGCCTTGTGGCAATATGGTATAGATAGGTTGGGCGGAAAAACGGCCGACCTGTCGTCTGTAAAAGAAGCCCTCCTGTCGCCCTGTTTCAGCGGCATCGCATGCGACGATATGCAGGTTACGGCGCAAGACTTTGCAGCGGTTGTCGATGGCTGTCTCAATCGTCGTGTGATGCAAGCATTACGCACTCATCAGGAGGCCGGGCATCAGGTGGCGATAGCGAGTGCGAGTCCATCGGTATGGATAGAGCCGTGGGCTTCGCGCCATGGTATATCGGTCGTCATAGCTACCCGTATGGCTGTAACGGATACTGGTGGCAAACATCGCTTTACCGGCCTTTTCGAGGGGGCTAATTGCAACGGCGAGGAGAAGCGTCGGCGAGTTGAAGCGGTGTATCCCCGCGAGCGTTTCCGCCTTGTGGCCTACGGCAACAGCCGCGGAGACTATCCGTTGTTGCGATATGCGCAGGAGGCATATCTGTGTTCCCCTCGGGCTATAACGCCGTTTGTTGCAGCCCCTGAGTAGTTTCCCCCGATTACCGCACGCTGTGGACGCATATTGTGTGTATCTGTTATATTGACAACTTCCAGCCGATTATACTTCAATAAATTGTGATAGACAGGGAGAGTCTCTCTATCAATTAAAGCCGTAAGATTATGCAACCTATTTCTTGGTATTATCCTCTCCTGGGCATGTTGCTTTTTGCCGCCGAAGAGATATATTTCCGTATTGCCGACAAGTGTAATATCATAGACCGGCCCAATGAACGCAGTTCGCACACCCGCATTACTTTGCGGGGTGGCGGTATTATCTTTTGGGTAGGCGTGTTGCTGTCGTTTCTCTTCCACCCCACACAATGGAGCGACTACGGTTGCTTTTTTGCCGGGCTGACGCTTATAAGTGCTATCAGTTTTTGGGACGATGTGCGGGGAGTCCGGCAGTTGCCGCGCTTGGTGGTGCATCTTGCGGCTATGTTGCTACTCTTTGCACAGTGGCATCTGTTTGGGGGTGAGCCGTGGTGGTATATCGTGATAGCCCTCTTCTTCTGCATGGGTACTATCAATGCCTACAATTTCATGGATGGCATCAACGGTATTACGGGCGGATATAGCTTTGTCATTCTTGTAGCTATCGCCTATGCCAACTGTTATGTGCTGCCACACCCTGTTGTGCCCGAAGAGCTGTTGCATACCGTTACGATTTCGGTAGCCATTTTTTGTTTCTATAATTTCCGCCCCCGCGCACGTTGTTTTGCCGGTGATGTAGGGTCGGTAGGCATAGCATTTATATTGGTCTATTTTCTGGGGTTGCTCATCCTTGCCACGCACGATTTTACCTACCTTGCCCTGCTGTTGGTATATGGTGTCGACAGCGTGCTCACCATCGTGCACCGCCTTATGCTGCATGAGAATATAGGGTTGCCGCATCGCAAGCACCTCTACCAGCTCCTTGCCAACGAGCTGCATTGGCCGCATGTAGCCGTCAGCGCCCTTTATATGGCAGTGCAGGCTCTCATAGCCGTAGGCCTCTTTGCTACCCCCGAGGCATATCGTCCCTTCTATTTCTTTGCCGTGCTCGCCGTGTTGTGCGTGGTGTATATAGGGTTTATGCGCCGCTATTTCCACCTGCATGCAGGCAAATAAGCGGTAGCATTTGTTGCAAAACAGCAGAGCCCTGCCAATCGTTGGCAGGGCTCTGCTGTTTATGGTATTGAGCGTAGGGCGGCTATTTGAATGTAAGAGTACCTTTTACGTCGCCTTTCATATTATCAATGGTCATCTGAGCCTGCATAGGCTCGCCCTTCTTCTTGCATGAGCGTAATTCTATGTAGAGAGGAAGGTGAAAGTCGCTGCTCTCTATTTTATATACATTCTCGGCTATCCGTACGGCCGATACCTCATACGTCCGTTCGCGTATGAAGGCCGGTATCAGTTCCATGGTGACCTTACTTATCCGGCCGTCGTCGGTTATGACCCTGTTTTTCGGTGAAATTGTTGTTTCGGCATCGTGATATACCCCCACGATGTCATACCCTTTGGCTGCTGCTGCCGGCGACAGGTATCCGACAACAAGTAGCAGCATGATGAGATACTTTTTCATATTCTCTTCTTATTACAGTTATATCTGTTTGACCAGTTCCAAGTCGTTTAGTTTAATCGTCCCGCGCAGGGCATTCAGGTCAACGCGGCCCTTTATACCATCCACTTTCCCGCGATTGCTATATTGCCATACATCGGGTGTGCGGTCGTCTTCGAGTTGTGGCCGGGGCTTTATAAGGAAGAAGCCGTAGCGGGCTATCCATAAGGGGTACTCGTTGAAACTGTTTTGCAGATATCTGTTGTAGAATTTCTGGTGCGTGTATATGAGCGGTAGGGCATGCCACTGCTCTTGCAAAAGTGAGGCAAAATATGCGATGCTGTCGCATATCTGTTGGGGCGACATGCCACCGCACTCTTCTATGTCTATGGCCGGAACGAGGTCTTGCGGGTAGGCGCATGTTATATGCAGAAAATTTTCGGCCTGTTCCTTTACCGGTACATCGGGATGAAAGTAGTGGTAGCTTCCCACCTTTATGCCGTTTTCGCGTGCCGCGGCAATGTTATAGTCGTAGCGCGTATCCTGGTGAGTAGCCCCTTCGGTAGCCTTTATGTAGGCAAATTTCACCGTGCCCTCAGATGCGACCGCTTTCCAATCGATATATCCCTGATGGTGCGATACATCGATACCCTGTTGCGCCGTGTCGCCATAACTGCCC